>CAZONP010000261.1:0-3538 GCA_964581155.1 uncultured Candidimonas sp.
GCGACCATCTGCGCGATAGTCCAGTAGGCATGGCGGTAATTCGTCTGTGCCAGCCTTTGCGCCGGCATGCCGGCTTCGCGCATTTTGGACGTCTGCAGACTGACTTCCAATTCCAGATCCAGCGCACCGTGAGTGCGATTTTGAGGCGAGTCCAGATAGGACAGCGGTTCAGGATCGCCTTCCGGGCGAACAGGGGCCGTTCGGAAGGGCGCCAACGCTTCCATGGTGACGACCCAAGGGGAAATCGTCGTCGCGAAATTTTTAGCCAGAAAGGGTCCCAGGGGCTGGTATTCCCATGCCTGGATGTCGCGCGCCGACCAGTCGTTCAGCAGGCAGATACCGAACACGTGCTCGTCGGCCTGGGTGATGGGAATGCGCGACCCAAGCTTGTTGCCGGCGCCAATAAAAATGCCTAGTTCCAGTTCGATGTCCAGCCGCTTGCACGGGCCGACGTCCGGCGTAGTGGCGCCGGGCGCCATGGTCTGCCCGACCGGCCTGCTGAACTCCTGAGGCGACACCGACACGCTGGATGCGCGCCCATGGTAGCCAATCGGGACCCATTTGTAGTTGGGCATCAGGGGATTGTCGGGCCGGAACAACTTGCCAATGTTGGTGGCATGAAATATGGACGTATAAAAATCGGTGTAGTCGCCAATTTGAGCGGGCAGCGCGTATTCGGCCTCGCCCTGCGCCACCAGGCATGCCTGCAGGGCGGCCTGCTGTGCGGACCCTTCGCGCAAGCTGCGGGATAAGGCCAGGCGCAATGCCGACCATGCGGGCTCGCCAAGCGCCATCAGCGCATTCAGACTGTTCTGCGCGCCGGCAATGGCGGCTTCCTGTGCCAGTCCCTGAAAAAGGCTTCGGGTTGATACCGCCGCCAAGTCCACGATTTGATCGCCAATGGCGACACCGCCACGAAATGCCTCGTCCGTGCCGGAACGGCGGAATATGGCGAACGGCAGGTTCTGGATGGGAAAGTCGGTATTGCCGGACATGGCGCCGGCCACCCAGCTTTTCAAGTTCACATCATGCGTTTCATTAAGAGCATTCGTCATTCGACCCGTTCCTTTAGGTTGATTCGGTGGTGGCTTTGGCCATGCTGCCGTCGTGCATCCAGGCGGCATGCGTGGGCGCCCGTTTCGTGACTGACCACTCCTCGAGCATGTCCCATTTCACGTCATCGAGCATCTTGCCCATGGCGGGCGTGCTGGTGTCGGCGGCAAGTTCCAGCCTGTGGCCGCTGGGGTCGAAGAAGTAAATCGACTTGAACAGCGTGTGGTCCGTGGGCCCAACCACTTTTATGCCGGCGTCCTCGAGCTTCTTCTTGGTGGCAAGCAGGGTTTCGACCGAATCGACTTGCAAGGCCAGGTGCTGCACCCAATTGGGCGTATTGCGATCGCGATCCATGGGCTTTTGGCCTGGCAGCTCGAAGAAGGCCAGAATATTTCCGCCGCCCGCGTCCAGGAAGATATGCATGTAGGGGTCGGGCGCCTTGGTAGACGGGACTTCATTCTCGGCGATGGCGAGCACGAACTTCATGTCCAGGTGTTTTTGATACCACTCCACAGTTTCTTTTGCATCGATGCAGCGGTACGCAACGTGATGGATTTTTTGAACAAGCATGAGGGTTCCTTGGTTAAAGGTTTTTCAGCGCGCGGGCGATATGATCGGTAAACACGGCGGGGTCGGCCAACGTGTTGGCGTTCAACAATGCCAGCTTCACCAGGAAGAGTTCGCTCTTGTCGGCACCCGCCTGATCGATCGCGGTGGCCAGCGCGTCATAGACCGTTTCCAGGCCGGGAATGCTCAATGCGTCGGGGATGGCAGTCATTTCACTTCTCCTTGATTGGGCAGTGCGGCATTCAGGGCGGCCTGCAGACGGCGCGCGTCCAGTGTCAGCCAGCGGGCGCAAATGTGTTGATCGGGACGCAGCAGGTAGGCCGCGCCATCGGCCTGGACGCCATACCGTTGCCTGAACCGACCATCGGTGTCGGCGAATGTCTTATCCGCGCCTGTAACCGGCTCGGCTGCGCCCACCACAATGACACGCAGCGGAATGCCCTTCTGGCGAGTGGCGGTGATTACACTTTGCAGTGCATCGGGAATGGCTGTATCCGTCGTGAAATACAGAAGCTCAAAGCCGCCGCCCAAATGATCGAGCAGAAAGTCGTTGGACCCCAGGCGCACGTTTCGCGGGGGTGCGCCGTGGGCGGGACCGGATGTGAACAAAGCGTTATCGTCGCCGGCGCTATTGAGGATGGAATTCGTATATTCATGCGGGCGCGACGTGCGCCAATGGTATAACGGGCGCACGAACTCCTCGGTAAGCGACAAGGACAACACCGCGTCGCGTAATCGGCGAAAGCCTTTGCTGGGCGGCGCCATGAAGCGCGTGCTCTTGCCCGCCTCGTCGATGATCTCTCGCGCGGCGCCCACCCGCTCGTCGCTATAGTTGGCGAGCAGCTTGCCCCCGCCCAGCCCCTTGGCAAAGAATGCAAGCTGCCAGCCCAGCGACTGGGCATCCTGAAAGCCGGTATTGGCGCCGCGTACGCCGAAGATCGGCAGCATGTGGGCGGCGTCGCCGGTGAACAGGATATTGCCGTGCACATAGTCGGGCAGGGTAAGGTTGCGCGCCGAATAGACCGAGCACCAGTCCATTTTCCAGCTCGCGCCTTCATGCCCGATCATGGCCAGTTGCGCGTCGATGCGCTTTTTCAGCGACTCTGGTTGCAAGGCCTCTTCCGGTGTTTCTCCCGGGGGCAATTGGTAGTCGACACGCCAGATACCCAACGGCTCGCGATGCATCAGGATGGTGTTTCCCGGATTCCAGTCGGGATCGAAATAGGCTAGACGTTCCGTTGGCAGCGGCAGATCGATACGAATGTCGGCAATCACGAAGAAGCCCTCGTACGACGCGCCTTCCATCTTCAGGCCCAACGCGCTGCGGATCCCGGAACGCGCACCATCGGCCGCAATCGCCCAGTCGGTTTCCAGCGTATAGGGGCCTTCGGGCGTATCGACTTCCACTCGCGCGTGGTCTTGCATCTGCTCCATGGCCGTCACGCGATTGCCCCAGCGAAGATCGATAAGCGGGCTTTCCAGGCACGCATCGATCAAATACTCTTCGAGGAACTGCTGCTGAATGTTAATCATGGGGTAGAAACGGTCGTCCGGATCATGCGGCGCTTCCATGCGGAACACCTGTTGGTTCCGGTAAAAGGAGTTGCCGAAGCGCCATGGCAGGCCGTTCTTCGTAATGCGGTCGGCCACGCCCACTTGCTGAAGAATTTCCATGGAGCGGCGCGTGAACACGATGGCGCGGCTACCCTGGGACACCTGCAGTTCCGATTCCAGCAACACGCTGGCTACGCCGTGGCGCGCAAGCTCCAGCGCGGCGACCATACCGGCGGGACCAGCACCGGCGATCACTACCTTCTTGCGTTCCTGAGCAGGGTGGGCCGACGGCAGCCATGGCTCGTATATCTTATAGTTGTAATAAATCGATGGCCGTGGTTCGGCGGTCGGCTGGTGCATGAAT
>CAZONP010000262.1:0-3521 GCA_964581155.1 uncultured Candidimonas sp.
AGACGCTGCACCGGCTACCGGAACTCATCGCCCGCCGGCGCGCCAGCGGGCAGGCCCAGGTCGACATCAGCTTTCCCGAAATCGAAAAATTCGATGCCATGCCGCCTGCGCGAATGGAGGGCCCGTCCGCGTTCGTCTCCATCATGGAAGGCTGCAGCAAATATTGCAGCTTCTGCGTGGTGCCCTACACGCGCGGCCCCGAAGTCTCGCGTCCATTCGACGACGTGCTGGTTGAAATCGCCGATCTGGCCGACCAAGGCGTCAAGGAAGTCACGTTGCTGGGTCAGAACGTGAATGCCTATCGCGGCCCCATGGCCGACAACGCCGACATCGCCGACTTTGCCATGCTGCTCGAATACGTGCACGAGATCCCAGGCATCGAACGCATCCGTTACACCACGTCGCACCCCAAAGAAATGACCACGCGGCTGATCAACGCACATGGCGCCCTGCCCAAGCTTGTGCCGTTTCTGCACTTGCCGGTCCAGGCCGGCAGCGATCAGGTCCTGGCCGCCATGAAGCGCGGCTACACTTCCCTGGAATTCAAGTCCATCGTACGGCGTCTACGGGCGGTGCGACCCGACATCACGCTGTCATCAGACTTCATTGTCGGCTTCCCCGGTGAAACCGAGGCCGACTTTGAGAAGACCCTGTCGTTGATCCGCGATGTGGGGTTCGACCAATCCTTCTCCTTCGTCTATTCGCGCCGCCCGGGAACGCCTGCAGCCGACCTGCAAGACGATACGTCCAAGGAAGAAAAACTCGCGCGTCTGCACCGCCTTCAGGCGCTGGTCAATGAGCAGGCAGCCGCCATCAGCGCGTCCATGGTCGGCACCATTCAACGCGTGCTGGTCGAAAAGCCGTCGCGCCGCGATCCCAATGAATTGTCGGGGCGCACAGAAAACAACCGTATCGTCAACTTTGCCGGCGGTAGCCGCCTGATCGGACAAATGGCCAACATCCGTATCCTGCATACCATGGCCAACACCCTGAAAGGCGAAGTCGTGACGGTTTCGGCCATGGCCACCGACACGGAGAGCGCATGACGCGAGCCAGCCGCGGCAAGCCGGTGCACGTGCATCTGGACGGGGACAATACCCACCTGGCCAATTTGTGCGGTCCACTGGACGAAAATTTGCGCCAGATCGCCGACGGCTGGAACGTCAATCTGAACCGGCGCGGCGACCGCTTCACCATCACGGGCGACCAGGCGCGCGCCGCCGCCACAGCGTTGCAGTGGTTTCACCAACGCGCCGTGCACAAGGCCTTGTCGATCGACGACATACAGCTGGGCATGGTCGAGATGGGCGCCGGACGCCTTCCCGAAGACGCCCAGGCAATCGTCGCCACGCCCGCACCCGCCGAAGCCGCGCCAGTCACCGACCAAAGCTTAAGCCTGCGCACCCGGAAAACCGATTTGCGGCCACGCACGCCACGACAGCGCGAGTACCTGAATCAAATACTTAGCCATGACATTACCTTCGGCATAGGCCCCGCAGGAACCGGCAAGACATGGTTGGCCGTCGCCTGCGCCATCGACGCGCTCGAGCGGGAAACCGTTCAACGCATCGTCCTCACCCGTCCCGCCGTGGAGGCTGGCGAGCGCCTGGGCTTTCTGCCTGGCGACCTGGTCCAGAAGGTGGACCCTTACCTGCGTCCGTTATACGACGCGCTGTATGACTTGATGGGATACGAGCGCGTTCAACGCCTGTTCGAGAAGCAGACCATAGAAATTGCGCCGCTCGCCTATATGCGCGGCCGCACGCTGAACCATGCCTTCGTCATCCTGGATGAGGCGCAGAACACCACGCCCGAGCAGATGAAGATGTTTCTTACGCGCATCGGCTTCGGCAGCAAGGCGGTCATTGACGGCGACCCTTCCCAGGTGGACCTGCCACGCGGTCAGCTCAGTGGGCTGACCCATGCGGTCGATGTGCTTGAAACGGTGCAAGGCATCGCTACCACCCGATTCACCAGCCGCGATGTGGTCCGTCATCCTTTGGTCGCACGTATTGTGGATGCCTACGAAAAAGCCGGCGACCATGTCGCCTGACCTGTCGTTCTCGGTACAGTACGGCACACCCGCGCCCGAACTGCCGCGCTGGCGTCTTCGCGCATGGGCGCGCCAAGCTGTCACTGGCATTGCACAAGCACGCAGCGGACAGGACGCCGGCAATACCCTGCCCCCCTTCAAGGCGGTGGCACTGACGCTGCGCCTGGTCGATGAAGACGAAGGCCGCTCGCTGAATCGCGAGTACCGGCAGCGCGACTACGCCACCAATGTGCTGACATTCGAGTACGGTGTCGATCCAGACGGCATTGCCTGCGGCGACATTGTCTTGTGCGTGCCCGTTCTGCACCGCGAAGCGCGCGAACAGGGCAAAGCTTTATTGCACCATGCGGCGCACCTGACGCTGCACGGCGTGCTGCACGCCTTGGGCTACGATCACATCGAACCCGACGAAGCCGGCCAGATGGAGGCCATTGAAATTGCAATACTCCGAAAACTGGGCATTCCCGACCCGTATCAGTAATAAAGCCCTGAACCCCAGATGGCGATTTGGGTTATGCTAAAACTCCTTGTAACCAGTCCGTTGGACAATGTCAGAACCTAGCTCACCCGATGCCGAGCCTCGACCGGCGAAAACCACCCCCAAATCTCTGTTCGGTCGCCTGACGGCGTTCATGAGGCCTTCCGAACCGGAAGACCGCGACGATATCAAGGCCGTCCTCGAAGCGGCGCACGACAGGCATGTTCTGGACGGCGACTCTTACGCCATGATTTCCGGCGCGCTGGAAGTCGCAAATCAAACCGTCGCCGACATCATGGTTCCGCGCTCAAAAATGGATATGCTGGACGTCAGCAAACCATTGGCCGAAGTCTTGCCCGACATCATCGAAACCGGCCATTCGCGATTTCCGGTTTACGAAGACGACCGCGACAATATTGTGGGCATACTGCTGGCCAAAGATCTGCTGTTGTCCATCACCAATCCCGCCATCGACTTGCGCCCGCTGGTCCGGCCAGCCGTCTTTATTCCCGAAACCAAGCGCCTTAATGTGCTGCTCCATGACTTTCGCAGCAGCCGCAACCACCTGGCCATTGTCGTCGACGAACACGGCGGCACCTCGGGCCTGGTGACCATGGAAGACGTGCTCGAACAAATTGTGGGCGAAATCGAGGACGAGTACGACGAGGACGCCGAAAAGACCATCTTCCAGACGGGCACCAATAGCTGGCGCGCCATGGGCATCACCGAAATAGAAGTCTTCAACCGCAGTTTCAACACGGACCTGCCGCACGACGACTACGACACACTGGGCGGCTGGTTGGCCGCCGAATTAGGCCGCATTCCGCGCCGCGGCGACAGCATCAGCCATCAAGGTCTGAATATCACGGTGGTGGGGGCCGACGCCAGGCGGGCCCTGTGGCTGCACATTCAGCTCGACAATCCCGACCCCATCGCACCCGCCTCCAGCAACGAGTAAACAACCTTGAATTTCTTCGACCATGTCAGCAG
>CAZONP010000263.1:0-3507 GCA_964581155.1 uncultured Candidimonas sp.
GTCGCTGGAAAACGAACGCAACGCCACCGTGCTGCGCACGCCGCATGGGCACGTCGTCACGGCCGTTCAAGTGGCCGGCCTGGTCGCCAAGCGCATACTTTGCTACACCAAGCCTGGCGAAAAACTGTATGCTGGTCAACGCTACGGCTTTATTCGCTTTGGTTCCCGGGTCGACGTTTATTTGCCTCCCGGGTCGCGCCCACGCGTTGCCATCGGCGACAAGGTCCAGGCCACCAGCACGGTTTTGGCCGAATTGCCCGACAGCCTCGCCGACTTAAAAGGTTAAGCACATGCCCAATCTTTCCCCCGACGAAACCCGGCGCCGTCGCAGTATTTATCTGTTGCCCAACGCGTTCACTACGGCCAATTTATTTGCCGGCTTTTACGCTGTCGTGCAGGCCATGAATGGCAAGTTCGAAATGGCTGCAATCGCCATTTTCCTGGCCATGGTGTTCGACGGCATGGACGGACGCGTCGCGCGCCTGACCAATACGCAGTCCGCGTTTGGCGAGCAATATGATTCGCTTTCGGACATGACCTCGTTCGGGGTTGCCCCGGCATTGGTCATGTACGAGTGGTCGTTGCAAGGTCTGGGGCGCTGGGGCTGGTTGGCTGCCTTCATCTATGTAGCCGGTGCGGCATTGCGCCTGGCGCGGTTCAATACCAATATTGGCGTGGTCGACAAGCGCTTCTTCCAGGGCCTGCCCAGTCCGGCCGCCGCCGCGCTGGTCGCCGGCTTCTTGTGGCTGGCCGTCGACAACAAGCTTTTGCTCGATCAGGCCACGATCGCCTGGCTGTCGTTCGTTTTCACGATATACGCCGGCATTTCCATGGTGACCAATGCACCGTTCTATAGCGGCAAGAGCTTTGCGCTAGGGCGTAGTGTGCCGTTCTGGGTATTGCTGGTACTGGTCGGCGTCTTCATCTTCGTCTCCAGCAACCCGCCCATTGTCTTGTTTGGCCTGTTCGTGGTCTACGGCTTGTCCGGATGGGCGGTCATGGCGTGGCGATGGCGCCGGGCCAGGCAACTGACCCGGCGGCGCCAAGAGGGTGCAGACGAACCGGCCGCTTCCAGCGACCCGTCCTTCACCGCCACCCACACGTACCAGGCCCCTAAGCCGCCCGATGGCAGCCTGCCGGACCAGACCCCCAGGCCGCCGGGCGACCAAGACAAGTTCAGGTAAGCCTCTGGTCCGTGCGCACGCTTGCGTGTCAGTTGAAAAAGAAGAAGTTATCCCGCTCGAACATAGGGTCGGGGCCGGGGTGGAAGCGGGTCACCTGCTGCCCATCCTGCCCGAAATACACGTGCATCAGCGAATTCCACGCGCTGTTCTGGCGGTAGCGGTAGCTCCAGACCAACTGGCTTACTGAAGGCATGCCCACCGTTGTGATTTCGGCGGGCGGTCCGAATTCGCAACGCACACGCTCCTGCGTCCAGACGCCGGATGCCAATATCTTGAAATGCTCGTCGGTCAGCAGAGGCACGACGCGGTCAATATAATTGGACGCGTCCACGTTGGTGCCCCAGGCATACTGACCACTGGGTTGCTGCGTCCAAATCAGGCGCTGGCCGCCGTTTTCAGCGGGGCACGTGAAGTTGGGCTGCCCGAATCGGGCTTGCACCTCGTGCAGCGGCGCACCCGGCGGGATGTCGGCCATATTGGCGCAGGCAGCCAACATGGCCAGTGGCACTGCGGCCAAGGTCAGTGCGGCGCGCCGTCGGAAACTCTTTGTAATCATGGTAATACTCGTTTCGTAATGAGGGAAAAATGCCCGGCAAGCGGCGCGCCCAAGACTGCCGAACGCCCGCCCACACCGCCCAACGGCCGCTGCCAACAATCGAATGGCCATTCCGCTATAATGTCTGCTTCCTGCGGCGCGGCTTGGCTTTATGCGAACGGCGTGCCTTGGGTTTGAATTGTAGTTTTTTAATCATTGCACGTCCGGGCACCTCGGCCCCGACGCACGTTAAAGAGGCTTAATCAATGTCTGTAGCTGACATCAAAAAATCCGACATCGTCGCGCAATACCAGCGTGCTCAAGGCGATACCGGTTCCCCCGAAGTCCAAGTCGCGCTGCTTACCGCGCGCATCAACGAACTTACGGGCCACTTCAAGGCACACATGAAAGACCACCACTCACGTCGTGGTCTGCTGCGCATGGTCAGCCGTCGTCGCAAGTTGCTAGATTACCTGAAGAGCCGCAATCCCGATTCCTACCGCGGTCTGATCGAAAAGCTCGGTCTGCGTAAGTGATACTCGGGGCTGGCTCCCCATGATGCAACCGTGGACACTGCGATCATAGTCGTGGTGTACACGGTTTTTTTTATTGTAAGGATATTCCCCAATGTTTAATAAAGTGAGCAAATCGTTTCAGTACGGTCAGCACACGGTAACGCTCGAGACCGGCGAGATCGCTCGTCAGGCGTCTGGTGCCGTACTGGTGACGATTGACGATACTGTTGTGCTGGCGACTGTTGTTGCCGCAAAAACCGCCAAGTCAGGCCAGGATTTCCTGCCCCTTACAGTCGACTACGTTGAAAAAACCTATGCTGCCGGCCGTATTCCGGGTGGCTTCTTCAAGCGGGAAGGGCGTCCTTCCGAAAAGGAAATCCTTACGTCGCGCCTGATCGACCGTCCGTTGCGTCCTTTGTTTCCCGAAGGCTTCTACAACGACATCCAGATCATCATTCACACAGTGTCGGTCAATCCTGAAGTGGATCCCGACATGGCCGCCATGATCGGCGCTTCCGCCGCGTTGGCCATTTCCGGCATTCCGTTCAACGGCCCCATAGGTGCCGCGCGCGTTGGCTACATCGGCGGTCAGTATGTGCTGAACCCCACCAGCTCGCAGTTGAAGGAATCCGAACTTGACTTGGTAGTGGCCGGTACTGAAGCGGCTGTCTTGATGGTGGAATCGGAAGCCAAGCAGCTGTCTGAAGAAATCATGTTGGGCGGCGTTGTTTTCGGTCACGAGCAAATGCAGGCCGCCATCAACGCCATACACGAACTTGTTGCCGAAGCCGGCAAACCCGAATGGGACTGGCAGCCAGCCGCAAAGAATGAAGCGCTGGAAACGGCCGTCATCGCCGCAGCTCAGGATGGCTTGCAAGCTGCTTACCAAGTTCGCGAAAAGCAAGCCCGCACAGCTCAATTGCGCGCGGTCTACGCCAGCGTCAAAGCCAAGCTGCTGGAACATGCCATCGCCAAGGGCGAATCGGCACCCGACAACGTCGAAGTCGAAAACTTCCTGTTCGATCTGGAATCCAAGATTGTCCGTAGCCAGGTATTGAACGGCGAGCCTCGTATCGACGGCCGCGACACACGCACCGTGCGCCCCATCAGCGTGCGCCTGGGCGTATTGCCCCGCGCTCACGGCAGCGTCTTGTTCACACGCGGCGAAACGCAAGCTCTGGTGGTTGCCACCCTGGGTACGCGCCAAGACGAACAAATCATCGATTCCATCATGGGCGAATCCCGTGACCGTTTCATGATGCACTACAACTTT
>CAZONP010000264.1:0-3503 GCA_964581155.1 uncultured Candidimonas sp.
CGCGCCGCGTGGCGTATTGCGCTTGAGGATGCAAGGCTGCGGCGTGTTCGAGCGAAAAGCTTACGGGCAGCTGGGGGCTGCCCGTTCTCGCGAGTTCCGCAGACGCCTCAAGCGCAGTGCGACGCGCGGGGAGTCAAGGCAACGCCTTGACCGCGAGCCGTCTGGAGCCCACCCAGCCCCCGTCACCGGCGCCGTTTTATATACCAGGCACCGATGCAATAGAACACAGCGCCGGTTCAGATACCGGACTGGACGAAGCCGGCACCAGTCACTGCCCCCAGCACCCGCCAATGTAGCGATTTGCAGTACAATTCTCATACACGAAATCTCATCGGCCAGGCCGTTTTTTTCTTCGCACCAGGATCACTTCACACTCCTGGTTTTGTCACTGCGGGGGGACTATGACTGACTTGGGTCGGCACGCAGATATCGCGCCAAAACAAACACAGCTCGACGTCAGCAGTTACTTCGACGACGCTGTCTTTGCCCGCGAACAAGCACGCATATTCGCCAATTCGTCTCTGTATATAGGGCATGAAAAGCTGGTGCCAGAATCTGGCGACTGGCGCACACTTGCCCAAGAGCATGCCGGCCGCGCCCTGCTGCGCACTGGCGACGGCGTCGAACTCATATCCAATGTATGCCGTCACCGGCAGGCCATCATGCTTGGCGGCGATGCCGCAGACGTTACCAGCCACCGGCTGTCACAGGGAAATTTGGCAAACACCGGCGGCAACATTGTCTGTCCGGTCCATCGGTGGACGTATAGCCCGCAAGGCAATCTGCTGGGCGCACCGCACTTTGCCTCCACACCTTGCATGAATCTGCAGACGTTCCCGATTAAAAATTGTCATGGCTCGCTGTTCGAGGGGCCGCGCGACCCTGCTCAAGACATGGCGGGATTGTTCACACGCCCGGAATTCGATTTTTCGGGCTACGTGCTCGACCACGTCGAGGTTCATCGGTGCCACTACAACTGGAAAACCTTCATCGAGGTCTACCTTGAGGACTACCATGTTGGCCCCTTTCATCCGGGGCTGGGCAAGTTCGTTACGTGCGAAGACTTGAGCTGGGAACTTTCAAACTGGTACAGTCTGCAGCGGGTAGGTGTGCATAAGGGCCTTGATCATCCGGGCTCCAAGGCCTACCGCCAGTGGCATGAAAGCCTTATAAGCTACCGAGGTGGGGAATCACCCGATTTCGGCGCGATATGGGTTACTTACTTCCCAACCCACATGGTGGAAATCTACCCGCATGTGCTGGTGCTGTCGACACTGCATCCGGTCAACCCGCAGGAAACGCTCAACATTGTTGAGTTCTACTACCCCGAAGACATCGTCGCCTTCGAGCGCGGGTTCGTCCTGGCGCATCGCGCAGCCTATATGGAAACCGCCATCGAGGACGATGAAATCGCCGAACGCATGGATGCCGGGAGGCATGCCCTTATGCGCCGCGGCGTGAATGACGCAGGACCGTATCAATCGCCCATGGAAGACGGCATGCGGCACTTCCATGAATGGTACCGGCGCCTGATGAACCAGGCGGCTCCCTAGCCCCTGGCCACGGGCCGGGTCGGGTCGCTGCACCACTCGCTCCACGAGCCTGGATACAGCGCGGATCCCGGCATGCCGGCCAGCGTCATCGCGAACAGGTTGTGGCAGGCGTTGATACCGGAGCCGCATTGGTGCACCACCTGGCCCGCAGGCAAATCGCCAAGCAACTCAAAAAACTCGTCACGCAGCTGGGGCGCTGTCTTGAACCGCCCGTCCGCCTGCAGGTTCTGGGCGTTGGGGCGATTCACTGCACCGGGAATGCGTCCCGCCACCGGATCGATGGGTTCGGCTTCGCCGCGAAAACGCTCCCCGCTACGGGCATCCACCACTGTAAAAACCGGTGCGGAAATATTCCGAACAATAGCGGCGGCATCGACTGTAGGCATCGTCTGCGACGGGACGGGCGCCGATTCCGGCACGGGGACCGGCGAACCGGGGACCGTGCCATGCGGCGTCGTGTCGATTGCGCCGCCAGCCGCCTGCCAGGCCGGCCAGCCGCCATCGAGAACCAGGATTTTTTCGTGCCCTATCCAGCGCAACATCCACCATAAATGCGTCGAAAATGCGCTGCTTCCATTGTCGTAAATTATGGCTGTTGCGCCGGGCGTCATGCCCTGGCTTTGCATCAAAGCCGCGAAACTGTCACGGTCGGGTAAAGGATGGCGCCCGTTCGCGCCGGTTTTTGGGCCGGACAATTGCCGCTCATGATCCAGATAAATCGCGCCTGGAATGTGGCCGCTGTCGTAGGCAGCGCGTCCAGCCTGATGGTCGAACAGGTCGTGCCTGACGTCGAATACCAGAATATCGGGCGCGTGCAGGCGGTCCGCCAACGAGGCGGCGTCAATCAATAGGTCAGACACGTAAGTTCTCCGATTCAGTTGTTGGTGCCATCGCCGCTGGCGCGGGCTCCGTCGTCAGCCCGCGCATCGTGCGACTTTCGCTGTAGGTTCGCCAAATGGATAGCATACCGGAGGCAACGATCAGCGCCATTCCGCCCCAGGCAATGGCATCCGGCAAATCGTCCCAGAAAACCACGCCCATAAGGGCCGCGAATATGATCGTGGTGTATTGCAAGGCAGCTGTCAGCAGGGCCGAACCCAGGCCGAACGCGCGCGTCATGGCCAGCTGACCCACCAGGCCAAAGCAGCCCACGCCGAGCAATGCCAACCAGGCCACCACATCAATATTGCGCCAACCGACGAAGGCCATGCCGACAATGCCCGTCAGGCAGACGCAACACGAAAAAATCAGCACGGTGCGCCATTCCGGCTCGCCGACGCGACCCAGTTCGCGTATTTGCATCATGGCCACCGCCGCGAAAGCCCCCGCGCAAAGCCCGATCGAGGCGGCAAGCCACTGCTCGCTGCCGACGCTGGGCCGCATGATGGCCAGGACACCGATGAACCCCAAGGTAACTGCCGCGATGCGCACTGGATCTCGCTGGCTACCGCCTCGCACCAGCATCCATCCAGCAATAAAGAGCGGCGCCGTGTAGTTCAGGCTGACCGCGATGGACAAGGGCAGGTGTGATAAAGCGAAAAATCCCAGCCACATGGAGGTGACGCCAGAGAGATTGCGCCATAAGTGCAGCTTCCAGCTTGGCGGACGCAGACTACGCCCCGTATATTTTGCCCAGATCAGTAATAACAAGACGGAGGGTATGCCGCGAAAGGTCACGACATGAGGCAATGATGCGCCATAGTCCGCCGCGACCTTCACGCACGCCCCCATGGCTGCAAACATGAGACTTGCCAGCAACATCCACAAAGACTGCATGCCATCAACCGGAGTTCAAAGTTAAGGAAAGTCGTTACTATACTCCGCTCTGATACTTTGAAATGTTGCTGTGCCAGGGGCTTTAAAACGGCGGATCATCCTCCATATAGACTCCCTGACCTCGTTGCTACGCTTAGCCTGGAACACTACCCTCATGAAACGAATTTTTCTCTT
>CAZONP010000265.1:0-3494 GCA_964581155.1 uncultured Candidimonas sp.
TTTCGGATCCCACCGGAACGTTTTCATGTATGAATTATAAGCTGACGTGTGCCTAATGTCATCGGTTAGGTTGGTAGCAAGGGGCCCCAAATGTAGGGATCAGTCCCCGTGCCTCTTCATACATAGGCACCGCTTTGAGCAGTGGAAAGTAGCCGGGATAGCAGCTCTCGTCCTTCGATGGTGCTCATGAGCTCGGGTTTGCCTTGTCAGGACGTCGTCCGGACGTTATCATCGAAACATGCCAGAAAAGGGATTGCCATGACCGCCGTGAATATCTCAAAAACCGAACGGATTGATGTCCGCACCAGTAGTCCAGTGAAGAAACTGCTGCAAGAAGCTGCACGTGCTAGCCACAAAAATGTTAGCGAATTCTTGTTGGACGCGGGTGTGACAGCTGCTAATCAGACGCTGGCCGACCGTCGCCACTTCGTGCTCGACGAGGCACAGTGGCAGGAGTTTCAGAACGCTCTGGATCGGCCTGTCAAAGCCAAGCCGCGTCTGAAGAAACTGCTTAATGAGCCTGGAGTGCTGGATTGACTGCAGTGTATGAGCCGGTTTGCAAGCTCAGTGCTGCGCACCTGGTCGACGGATTTGATTGTGGTCAGCCCTTGCTGAACCAGTTCCTGCAGCGTTACGCCCTCGTTAATCAAAAAGCCAACAGTGCCCAGACCTATGTCTGCTGCCAAGCGGGCGAGGTAATGGGGTTTTACCGTCTCGCCGTCGGCAGTGTTGATCCGCAGGCACCACCGGCGAGAGTCGCCAGGGGGTTGGCCCGCCATCCGGTGCCTGTGATGCTCTTGGCCCGGCTGGCTGTTGATCGGCGACACCACGGTAAGGGCCTGGGGAAAGCGTTGCTCAGGGACGCATTGCTGCGTACCGCGCAAGCCGCCGATATTGCCGGCGTTCGTTGTTTGCTGGTCCACGCCAAGGATGATGCCGCCCGGCAATGGTACGAAGCTTGGGAATTCGAGCCAAGTCCGACCGACCCTTATCAATTGTTCCTGATGCTCAAGGATCTCAAAGCGTTACTGGCCCGGTAAACGTTGGCATTGGCTCAAGGTTTTCAATGAAACCGTGGTCACTCGCTTGCAAAGCAACGCCACCAGCACCGCGAACCATGCCAGCGTTTCCGCTAGAATAACGATCTTTATCGTTATTAAAATCATATCGGAATAAAAATGAAGAAGATCGTATTGGGCAGTACTTTGTTGTTGGCTTCGATGAACGCCATGGCCTTTGGTGAAGTGGGCCAATGGTCCAGCGGTTGGGGGCAGGGGGTCTCCGAATATACCGCCGTATCGGCCGAGGGCGATTCCATTTACATTGCCTGCGACCCGGAGAAAGACATGTATATGTCAGTGACGGTGGGCGGCAAGGAATACGATAAGGGATTCGACTTGGTGACTGACGGGGAACTGTTCGAATCGCCGTACGACACCAAGACAACGCGAATTGCCGCCGATTTTCCGATGCTTTGGGTGCACTTGCGCAAGGCAAAAAGTATCCAGGTCAAGACGCACGATGGCAAAACGGTCGACCTCCCCAGCAAAGGCTCGAGCAAGGTGCTTCCCGCCATCGGCTCGGACGGTTTTTCATGTTTTGTTTCGCCGGATCTCAGCGATACGGCGTAAGTCATTAGAAACGGACCCAACCGGGGCAGCTTGCCGTAGACTTATTATCCCCCGTGTAGCGGTCCAGAATTTGCAGGTGGTAGCCGGACTTTCGAAGGAATATACGCAAGCATGCGCGCCAACCTGCATCTCGTCGTCTTCTTTGCCGTTTCGCTTTTCCTGGCTTGGTCATGGATATATGGCCAGCAAAATGCGGGCATGCTTGGCACAGTCGGGTCGGATTCATTTCTGGTCGTCCAGCGAATTGCCAAAGCGCATGAATTGCGGTGGTACGAGCAAAGCTACATTTCCCAGTTCGGGCTGCCAAGCATGCTCTTGTCGGCTATTTACAAAATCAGTGGCAACATAAGCGTTGCGCGGTTTTCGCTGATCTCCGTACAGGTCTTCTGCCTGTTGTCGGCGGTTGCCTGGGCGCTTGTTGCGCCTTTGGTGCACCGCAGGCTGGGCGCCGCGGGCCTGATCGTTTTGTGGTCAAGCCTGGCGGCGTCGCCGTGGCTCATGGCTTTTGCGCATTCT
This sequence comes from uncultured Candidimonas sp., assembly GCA_964581155.1. Taxonomy (GTDB): domain Bacteria; phylum Pseudomonadota; class Gammaproteobacteria; order Burkholderiales; family Burkholderiaceae_B; genus Pollutimonas. Next base: position 2,148 of record CAZONP010000265.1, read on the forward strand.
TTGTATTGGGCGCAGTTCACGCTGGTCTTGCCCTGTACGTTGGCGTTGACTTGTGGCGCAATGATGCACAGCGGGAGCAAGGCCAGCCATCGTTTCCTGTTGGGCGTGTCGTTCCTGATCTTCGTAAAGGCGCTTTGTGGGTACGAGTACATCAGCGCCGTTACGTTACTGGCCTGCGCAGGATACGTGGTCGCGGCGCTCGACCACGGCCCGCAGCCGACGCTGCGGGCGCTGACTGCCATCTTTCTGGCGTGCGTTATTGGTTTTGTGGCTGCTTTTGCTGTTCATTCGATGCAATTGTTTGTGCAGTTCGGGGTTGACGGAGTGCAGCATATTGTCGACCGAGCTACGTTGCATTCCGGGACGGGCGCCGACAGCGGGCGACCCGATATTCTGATCTCGCGGCTAAGGGCTCAGCCCGGCATGCAGGACGCTATACAGGCGTTGTCAACGGAACTGGCAACCCATCAATGGCTATTCTTTCGACTCAGTTTCATGCAGTATTTCCGGTTTCCCGCGCTGCAATTCAGTCCGTCGGTGGTGATTCCACTCTGGCCATTTGCGCTTATTGGGTGTGCGGCCTTGCTGTGGTCCAGCGTTCTGATCCGCAGGTATTGGAACCGGCCCCAGAGTGGCAGTTTGGCGTTTCCCGCTACGGCCATGTGGTGTTTTGCAACGGCCCTGGCCCTGCTGGCGGCCCTGTCCTGGCAAGTGCTGGCCTGGCGCCATATGACGATGCATTACCATCTGAACGGCCTTCTTTTCGCTATAGGCCTGGTCCCGTTCGGCAGCTTGTGGTTGGTAAGCCTTGCCGGGCGAACTGTACATATTCCCCGCGCGTGGCCGACCGCCGGCGCGTGGGCGCTGCTGTCCATCACGATAGTTACGCTGGTCATGGCCAGTCGTTTCCAATACGCCGACCGTCAGGCACTTGCTTTTCAAACGATCGCGGCAGCCGGTACACCGTCGACCATCCATGCCAGTCTGGATGCTGTGAAGCAGGAACCAGCGGTAACCGAGGTTGCACGCGGGTTGTCCTTGCCTTCCACACGTATTATTGCGGCTGGCTGGGCGTATTCCAGCAATAACGGTGACATCCTAGTAGAACTGCGCGTGGATGGCGTAGAGGTGGCACGCGCACGTACCGGTATCTCTCGTAACGATGTGGTGAAAGCCTTTCCCGAGGCGCCTCCCGATTCTGGGTTCAGAGTCGTAGCCGTTGTTCCGGGCAAGGTGGCTGCGGGTCGTGTAGAGGTCACGATCACCGATGAACTTGGGCATCAGCGTCGTTTCCTACGGTAGGACGGGACTATGTCATCTTCTGGGTTTTCCTGGTGAATTTGTTTG
>CAZONP010000266.1:0-3474 GCA_964581155.1 uncultured Candidimonas sp.
CGCTCACCTGGCTTTACGAAGCCACTTTGGCTCTTGGGACACGATATCGCGAACATGACGTTTGAGCTGCTCATATGCTTCGACCCCAATTTGAGACAAAGCCGTGTCACGGCGAGTCACAATACCTACGGAGCGCGTGGGTCCGTCGACAATTCCTGTAATGGTTAGCTGGTTCAGGTGTTTTAACGGGAAGACGGCGAGGTACGGCAATACAGCAATGCCTAACCCTGCCTGCACAAAACTGCCTATGGTGCTGATCTGATCAAACTCCATTTTTGGCCGGAACTGAGTGTCTTTTGTCATAAATGCAGCGACCATGTATTTCTGTGCTGTGCTGGCGGCTGACATCGATATAAGCGGCATGTCGGATAGTTCACTTAACATGACCGTCGCGGGCAACGATGCCGCAAGCGCTCCAGCGGACACCAAAACAAACCGATCCTTTAGCAGTTCCCGATAGACCAATTCTCTTTTGGACGGGTCTGCTGCTGTCAACGCAAAGTCGACTTGCCTACGCAAAAGGTACTGCAGGGACGCCTCGGATGATCCATCATATATCGTTGTCCTGATGCCGGAATACTTCCGTTCCAACCGACTGATTACTGTAGGGAGCATTACCGACGCGAGCGATGGCAACGCCGATATTGCAATTTGTTGCGATGTATTGACGATCCGATTCTCGAGGCTCGTTATGCCCTCGTCGTACGCCTGGATGATATGCCTTGCATGGCCCACCAGCTCCATGCCGTCATTCGTTAACGCCACGTGGCGTGTTGAGCGTTCAAAAAGCGTCTTGCCAAGCGTCGTTTCCAACTCTTTCACGAGCTTGCTAAGCGACGGCTGAGTGTAATGGAAGTGTTCAGCACTGCGGCTGAAACTTAGCGACTCAGCAAGATGCACGAAAACTCTCAAATGCTTTGGTAAGACATTCATTCAAATAAAGAATAACTAGATAGTTTATTGGAACTTCACGATACCATGCAAACTGTGTAAAGTCTCTTAGAACATTTAAGAGAGTGCGAGCGACTTATTCCCTAAATGAATGATCGCTCTCACAAGAAACTCACTAAGGAAAAAACAGAATGCTTGACTTGAAAGACAAAGTTGCATTGGTTATGGGCTGCGGCTCGGTCGCCGAAGGGTGGGGAAATGGGCGCGCCGCAGCTGTATTGTTAGCCCGCCAAGGTGCACGAGTCTACGGCACCGACATGCATCTTGATCACGCCGCGACCACCCTGAAGCACATACAAAGCGAAGGTGGACAAGGTCATGTAGCTCAATGCGATGTCACTCAGGCTGAAAATATTCAAACTGTGGTCGCCGATTGCGTGGCGCGGTATGGTCGTATCGATATTCTGGTCAATAACGTCGGCTTATCGCAGCCAGGCGGACCCGTGGAACTGGATGAAAACGTCTGGGATTCCCAACTGGCAGTAAATCTTAAGAGTGCTTATCTGGCTTGTAAGTATGTCTTGCCCATCATGGAGCAACAGGGCGGCGGTTCCGTCGTCAACATCTCGTCGGTCGCAGGCTTACGGTATGTCGGCAAGCCCCAGGTGGCATACGCGGCCAGCAAAGCGGGGCTAATGCAGATGACGCGTACGACGGCGGTGATTTACGCGCCGAAGAATATTCGACTGAACTGCGTGGTACCTGGGCTTATGCACACACCTCTACTGGACGGTCTAGCCGCAAAGTACGCGGGAGGAGACACGGCTGGCTTCATCGCCCACAGAAATGGCCAAGTTCCCATGCAACGAATGGGCGACGGTTGGGATATTGCGCATGCCGTGCTGTTTCTGGCCGCAGACGAAAGCAGATATATCACCGGGACCGAAATCGTGGTCGATGGCGGGCTGATTGCCGCTACACGCTAGACGCGGTAGGCGAACTTTTTATACCAAAGTCAAGGAGACAGAGACGTGCAGACAAATCTTAAAACAATCATCGGCTCAATGCTAGCCGCCACCCTTATGTTGTGCGGTGCAAGCGCAATCGCCGATACATATCCGTCAAAGCCTATCCGTTTGATTGTTCCTTTTGCTCCAGGTGGTGCTGTTGACCAGATCGGACGTACGATCAGTACGCGTTTTGGCGAAATACTTGGTCAGCCCGTGGTGGTGGACAACCGTGCCGGGGCGAGCGGTTCAATTGGTGCCGCAGAGGCGGCCCGAGCCGCCTCCGACGGCTATACCTTAGCTCTCGTCCTGGATTCGCATGCCGTGAATCATCATACGGTTAAGAACCTTGCCTTTGATACGGTGAAGTCGTTCGACTACTTGAGTCTGCTCGTGACGCTGCCCCAGGTGCTGGTGGTCAAAAAGGATTTTCCGGCTAATACACTGGCCGAAATGGTCGGTTATATCAAGGCCAATAAAAGCGCTTCTTACGGCTCTGCGGGCACGGGTTCGGCCGGCCATGTCAATACAGCGACCATGGCCGTGCACTACAACATCGAGCCTACGCATATTCCGTATCGCGGTGCAGGCCCGCTGCTGACTGATTTGCTTGGCGGGCATATTGACTTTGCGTTTGCCGGACTTTCAGTAATGCTGCCGCAAATTGAGGGTGGAACATTGAAAGCTATTGCCACGAGTACGGCCGAACGCAGCGCTAAACTCCCGGATGTGCCCACCGTTTCTGAATCGATTCCCGGGTTTGAAATACCTACCTGGATCGGTTTGGTTGCGCCGGCGGGCCTCAAGGCGGATGTTAAAGAACGGCTGTTGACAGCGATTCAGGAAACGATGAAAGAGCCTGCAATTCAGAAAAAGCTGCAGGCCAGCGCATTCAACATCGTTGCGTCTTCGCCGGATGTTTTTCTGGCGCGAGTCAAAAAAGACGATGAAACCATGACTAAGCTAGTGAAAGACGGCATCGTCAAATTCGATTAAACAGGAGAATCAGAATGGCAAGGCTTCCCTACGCCGCGCTCGATAGTGCAGGAACAAAGCCGTTGGTAGAACGAATCGTGGCGGAACGCGGCAGTGTGCTCCACCTGTATCAGATGCTGTTGCATAGCCCGCCCGTGGCGGAAGGATGGCTAAATTACCTAACCGCCATACGTCAGAAATCCATCCTGGATGCCGGCTTGCGCGAGCTTGTAATCGTCCATGTGGCGTTCATCAACGGCGCGCGCTATGAAGCCGAACAGCACATACCCATTGCTCTTGAAGCGGGGATAAGCCAGGCTCAAATTGACGCGCTCTCCGCCTGGGAATCGTCAAATTTATTCAGCCCAGCGCAACGCCGGGTTCTTGCATTAACTGAGGAAATGACTCGGAAGGTGCACGTCGACAAGGCAATCGTCGAGGCCCTGAAAGGCGATTTCAGCAATCAAGAGCTGGTCGAACTCGTGGCAACGGTCGCGGCTTACAATATGGTGTCGCGTTTTCTGGAAGCGCTGGGCATACATAGCGACGACGAACGATAAAAAGACCCGGGGGCCGGGGTCACTGACCTCGGCCCCCGTTC
>CAZONP010000267.1:0-3436 GCA_964581155.1 uncultured Candidimonas sp.
CCGCCGCCGCGTCGAGAACAAGGAAGTCGTGATCGGTTTTGGCCATCCGGTGTACACCGTATCTGACCCACGCAACAAGGTGATCAAGGAAGTCGCACGTACGCTGTCCAAGAAGCAAGGCAACACCAAGATGTACGACATCGCCGAACGTCTGGAAAGCGCCATGTGGGACGCCAAGAAAATGTTCCCCAATCTCGACTGGTTCTCGGCCGTTTCGTATCACATGATGGGGGTTCCCACCGCCATGTTCACGCCATTGTTCGTTATTGCACGCACTGCGGGCTGGGCGGCGCACATCGTCGAGCAACGTATCGACAACAAGATCATCCGTCCCACAGCCAACTATGTCGGGCCTGAAGATCAGAAGTTCGTGCCATTGAGCAAACGCTAATCCCTGTTCACTACCTTTTGATCCGGACGCCATGAATACTGCATACCGCAAACCTTTACCCGGCACCCAGCTGGACTACTTCGACACGCGCGCAGCGGTCGATGCCATTCAGCCCGGCGCCTACGACACGCTGCCGTACACGTCACGTGTATTCGCCGAAAACCTGGTGCGCCGCTGCGACCCCGCCACCCTGACCGATTCGCTCAAGCAGTTCATCGAGCGCAAGCGGGATCTGGACTTCCCGTGGTTTCCGGCACGCGTGGTTTGCCACGACATCCTTGGCCAGACGGCCTTGGTCGACCTGGCAGGTTTGCGGGATGCAATTGCGGACAAAGGCGGCGATCCTTCGCAGGTCAATCCGGTAGTGCCCACACAACTCATCGTCGACCATTCACTGGCCGTCGAGTGCGGCGGCTTCGATCCCGACGCGTTCACCAAGAACCGCGCCATCGAAGACCGGCGCAATGAAGACCGTTTCCACTTCATCAACTGGACGAAGAAGGCATTCAAGAATGTGGATGTCATTCCTCCGGGCAACGGCATCATGCACCAGATCAACCTGGAACGCATGTCGCCTGTCGTGCATTCCCGCGATGGCGTCGCCTTTCCCGACACCCTGGTGGGTACCGACAGCCACACACCGCACGTCGACGCGTTGGGTGTCATCGCCATTGGCGTCGGCGGCCTGGAAGCTGAAAGCGTCATGCTCGGCCGCGCGTCGTGGATGCGCCTGCCGGATATCATCGGCGTTGAGCTTACCGGCAAATTGCAGCCCGGCATCACGGCAACCGACATGGTGCTGGCGCTTACGGAATTCCTGCGCAACCAGAAAGTGGTTTCGTCCTATCTCGAGTTCTACGGCGAAGGCGCGGCGCATTTAACATTAGGCGATCGCGCAACCATCTCGAACATGACGCCGGAATATGGCGCCACCGCTGCAATGTTCTACATTGATCAGCAGACCATCGATTACCTCAAGCTCACCGGCCGCGAAGACGCCCAGGTCAAGCTGGTGGAAACCTACGCCAAGCAGACCGGGCTTTGGGCCGACACTCTGACGCAAGCCGAATACGAGCGCGTGCTTACATTCGATTTGTCATCAGTGGTGCGCAATATTGCCGGACCTTCCAATCCGCACCGCCGCGTTCCCACGTCCGAGCTTGCCACTAGAGGAATCTCGGGCATCGTCGAAAACGAACCCGGACTCATGCCCGATGGCGCCGTCATCATCGCGGCCATTACCAGCTGCACGAACACCAGCAACCCGCGCAACGTTATTGCGGCCGGCCTGCTGGCGCGCAATGCCAATGCACGCGGCCTTACCCGCAAGCCTTGGGTCAAATCGTCCCTCGCGCCCGGTTCCAAAACAGTCGAGATGTACCTGAACGACGCGAACCTGTTGTCGGAACTCGAAACGCTGGGCTTCGGCATCGTAGGCTTCGCCTGCACCACCTGTAATGGCATGAGCGGGGCACTGGATCCCGTCATCCAGCAGGAAGTCATCGACCGCGATCTGTATGCCACCGCCGTGCTCTCGGGCAACCGGAATTTCGACGGCCGCATCCACCCCTATGCCAAGCAGGCGTTTCTTGCCTCGCCGCCACTAGTGGTCGCGTACGCCATTGCCGGCACCATACGTTTCGACATCGAAAAAGATGTCCTGGGCATCGACAACAACGGCATCCCAGTCACCTTGAAAGACATCTGGCCGACCGACGAGGAAATCGACGCCATTGTCGCCGCCAGTGTCAAGCCCGAGCAGTTCCGTAAAGTCTACGAGCCCATGTTCGCACTGACTGTCGACGACGGAAAGCAAATCAGCCCACTGTACGACTGGCGTCCGGCCAGCACCTACATTCGCCGCCCGCCATACTGGGAAGGCGCGCTTGCCGGCGCACGCTCGCTTAAAGGCATGCGCCCGCTGGCTGTGCTGGGTGACAACATCACCACCGACCATCTGTCGCCGTCCAACGCCATTATGGCCAGCAGCGCCGCCGGTGAATACCTGACGAAAATGGGCTTGCCCGAAGAAGATTTCAACTCGTACGCGACCCACCGCGGCGACCACCTCACTGCGCAGCGCGCCACGTTCGCCAACCCCAAGCTGTTGAACGAAATGGTGCTGGAAAACGGCGAAGTCAAGCAAGGATCGCTGGCGCGTATCGAACCCGAAGGCAAGGTCACCCGCATGTGGGAGGCTATTGAAACCTACATGGAACGCAAGCAGCCGCTGATTATCGTGGCGGGCGCCGACTATGGCCAGGGTTCCTCGCGCGACTGGGCCGCCAAGGGCGTTCGACTGGCGGGCGTAGAGGCCATCGCCGCCGAAGGCTTCGAACGTATCCACCGCACCAATCTGGTCGGCATGGGCGTATTGCCGCTGGAATTCCAGCCTGGCGTGAACCGCAAGACGCTTAATATCGACGGCACCGAAACCTATGATGTCATCGGCGAACCCACGCCTTGCACGACACTGACACTGGTCATCAACCGCAAGAACGGGGAACGCGTGGAGGTGCCTGTGCTCTGTCGCCTGGATACGGCTGAAGAAGTGTCCATCTACGAAGCGGGCGGCGTGCTGCAGCGCTTCGCCCAGGACTTCCTGGAATCCGCGACCGCGGTTTAAGGCAAAGGAATAGTTACTATGACTCATGCAGCCCAGATCAAAGTTCCCGCCACTTATATGCGTGGCGGTACCAGCAAAGGCGTGTTCTTTCGCCTGCAAGACCTGCCGCAGGCGGCGCAGGTGCCGGGGGCGGCGCGTGACGCACTACTCATGCGCGTCATCGGCAGTCCGGATCCTTATGGCAAGCAAATCGATGGCATGGGCGGCGCCACGTCCAGCACCAGCAAGACTGTCATCATCTCCAAGAGCAGCAAGCCGGACCACGACATCGACTACCTGTTCGGCCAGGTATCCATCGACAGCGCGTTCGTTGACTGGAGCGGCAACTGCGGCAATCTTTCCGCCGCCGTTGGCCCCTTCGCCATCAGCAACGGAATGGTCGACGCCGCCCGCATCCCACGCGACGGTGTCGCCACCGT
>CAZONP010000268.1:0-3415 GCA_964581155.1 uncultured Candidimonas sp.
CAGTCGCTTTGTCGGCAGCCGTGTTCGCAGCGCCCGCTCAGGCCAATAACAGTTATCCGGACAAGCCGATCACCATTGTTGTGCCGTACTCGCCGGGCAGCGCTTCAGACACTACCGCTCGAATTATTTCTGAAAAACTCGGTCCGCGCCTTAATGTACCGGTCGTTGTCGAGAACAAGCCGGGAGCATCAGGCACTATTGGCGCCGCGTATGTTAAACGTGCGCAGCCAGACGGCTACACCTTGGTGCTGACCAGCAGCTCCACTCATTCCGCCACGCCCGCACTCTTTCGCAAACTTCCGTTTGATCCTACGGAGGACTTCAAGCACGTCATTCGCATGGTGACCATCCCCATGATGCTGGTCGTGCGTGCCGATTCTCCCTACCAAACTGCTGAAGACTTGATCAAGGGATCGAAGACGGAAGCATTGAACTACGCTTACGGTTCTTCGACCAGCCAGATTGCGGGGGCCACGTTCAATAAGGTGTCGGGGGCCGACGCGAACGGCGTGCCTTATAAAAGTCAACCGCCGGCGGTAACAGACTTGCTGGGCGGTCATGTGGATTATCTGTTCGCTGACTTGTCCGTTATCACGCAGCTCATTCAAAACGGAAAGTTACGTGCCTTGGCCTTTACCGACCAGACACGCTCCGCAGTCTTCCCTGACGTGCCAACGATGCAAGAATTAGGCCATGAGTTCGACCTTGTGGTGTGGGTGGGTTTGGCGGCACCGGCCAAAACGCCAGATGCTGCAGTAGACCGGCTGAACTCTGAGATCACCGAAATTCTGCGCGATCCCGCCGTGGCTGAGCGCTTTCAATCTCTTGGCATGAAGTTGGCGCCGAATACAGTGGAAGAGCATAAAGACTTCACGCTGAAGCAGCGGGATATATGGACTCAGCGAGCAATCGATGCGGGGATTGAAGCCCAGTAAGTACGCTGTGTAGCGCGCCTCTGGCAATTTCCCGCAGGCGCGGTCGACTGTCTCACTCCATTGCCCCGAGCACATCGCCGAACGACGTGGCCACTATGTAACGGGCCGGGCTCTCTTCAACGCCAAGTGCGGCAAAATGCGCTTCGCCACACATGATCTTGGCTCCTTCCTTGCCGCGGTAGTCATCAGTGAACAAGCTGCTCTTGGTTTCCACCACGAAGTACAGGCGCTGCGTGCCTTCCCGGTCTAACAGGATGGCCCAGTCGGGGTTGTAGGGCCCCAAGGGCGTGGGTACTTTGAACCAGTTCGGCAGCTTCGCATAGAGCACCACACCCTCGTTCATTTCCAGCGCTTCGGCGAACTGGCGTTCAGTGTCCGAGTCGTAGACAACGTGTTCATGGATCGACCGTTTCGTGTCCAGCAGCATGTTGCGCAAATAGCCCGTCAGCTCGTCCTTGGCAAACAGCTCCTGAGCGTAAAAATGCTCGCCGCCGATCTTCTGGTACTTGATGCCGTCGACCAGCGCCAGGCGCTTGCAACGGTTGATAATCTCGGCCGTCTGCTCGATGAACTGCTGTGGGTTCCGCTTGAAGTCGTCCAGGCGGCCACTGCTAGTCAGGATGGCAATGATGCTGCGGCGGGTCAAATGGGTACGGTCCTGCAAGTCGGTCAGCAGGTCCGGCAGCTCGATATCGGTCTCGTCCAGCACGACGGTGGCGGCCCTTTCCGTCTGCGTGGCCTGCACGCCGGCCTTGCCGATGGCAATATCGGCCTTGCGCCATTGCAGGCGGGTCTTGGCGATGGACGGCGCCTTCTTCAAAGCAATGATGCAGTCGTCCAACAACTTGGCGTTGTCGAACTGCACGCGGTAGGTTGTCTGGTGCTTGATGCGGTCCCAGAGCGCCTTGAACTCGTCGGAGAGATAAACCGCCTTGCCGTCTTTGTCTTTACGTAGTGGCACATGTCGGCGTTCGTCGGCGTTCTTGACTTCCAGCCGGCCGGACACCTTGCGCAGAGCTTCGGTAATAGGCTCGCGCTGGGCTTCAAAGGCCGGAGGCAACGCCAGAGTGCCATTCTTCAAGGCTAGTTTCAGCGAGTCCTGAACCTTGCCCGCAGCATCGATGTGGCCAGCCGCTTTCAGGTGCTCCCAAAGAGCTTTGGACCGATCCAAACCTAGCGGCATGAGCGTGCCGTCCGCCGCCTTGATGGCAATGGCGGCAAACTGGTGCGGCTCAAGCACGCCAAAGCGGATGCCCGTTTCGGCTTCGATTTCCTTTTGCAAGTTCGCGGCAAACTGTTCGTAAGACTCGGTGGCGATGACGGTCAGGCGGTTAACCTCGAAGCCGCGCACACGCTGGCCATCCTGATTCACGCAAAGCCGCAAGCCTCGACCAATGGTTTGCCGGCGCTCGCGCTCGGTGCCCATTTCCCGCAGGGTGCAGATCTGGAACACATTAGGATTATCCCAGCCCTCCTTGAGCGCCGAGTGCGAAAAAATGAACTTCAGCGGCGTATTAAAGGACAGCAGCTTCTCCTTTTCCCTCATGATCAGGTTGTACGCACGCTCGGCATTCTCACGATTGCCAGCGTTGTTCTCGGCCGTGTCCGACCAGCCCCCTTTCTTATCAACGGAGAAGTAGCCGTTGTGCACATCTTCGGCCGACTGTGCCAAGTCCACCTCGGCAAACAGGCTTTGGTAGGCTGGCAGCTTGGCCGCACGCCGGTATTCTTCCTCGAAAATACGGGCGTAGTCGCCCTTTACGGCATTGCCATCATCATCGTACTGCCGGTAGCGCTCCACCGCGTCGATGAAGAATAGCGACAGCACCTTGATACCCTTCGGGCGGAGCACTTTTTCCTTGTCCAGGTGTTCGCGAATGGTGCGGCGGATCATCTGGCGCTGCACGGCTAGAGCATCAACATCGCCGTAGGCCTGGCCTATGGCCAGTAAGGCTTCTCCCCCGGGGTAGCGTAGCTCCAGGAACTCTTCGCCTTTGGCTGTGTTTATTTCGCCCACACGGAAGTCGGCATACAAATCGCGCTTGGTGGTCTGTTGCAGGTCGTATCCGTCGCTGACCACCACCTCTTGTCGTTTCACTCCCGTAGCGGTCTTCACGTCGAGCTCGACCCTGGCGCTGATGTTGCCGCGTTTGTTGCTGGCCGAAACCAGCCGTACGAAGGCCTTGTTGTGTGCGCCCTCGACCGTGGCCGCCGCGACCTCGATCTGCTTGACCAGCTTGCGTTCGTAGGCATCCAGTGCATCAAGTCGATACACCATGTGGTGCTTGTCGGCGTGCGTGGCCGAATAGCGCAACGTGCACAGTGGACTCATTGCATCCAACGCCGTTCTGCCTGCACCTTTCAGGCCGCCGTCCACGCTCTGCGGCTCATCCACGATGACGATAGGGCGTGTGGCCTTGATCAGGTCGATGGGCTTTTCACCGCCCGTCTTCTCGCTGTCCTTGTAGAGGTTGTTGACG
>CAZONP010000269.1:0-1640 GCA_964581155.1 uncultured Candidimonas sp.
TCGCTGGAAAGCGTCTTGGCGATGGCGTCAAGGCCCCGGGGAGGTTGACCGCCCAACACCCAGACCTCGAAAGGAACGTCGTCCTTATCGGCTACGACGACGGCAAATTCACCCTGCGGCGTGTGTATGGTTTCGCTCACCCAGCCTGCAGCACCGGTAGGCAAGGCGGGGCGCGATGGCCAGCGCAGCGATGCCAATGGTGGCGACATGGCGACTTCGGTAAGCACGAGGCGTTTATCCTGCTCTGATAATGTGATGGGTTGCGGCGTGCTGGACTGCGGGGCGGCCGGCACTGACAAGACAGCACCCAGGATGCTGTTGGGCCGGTAGGTGGTAATGCCTTTAAGGCCGCTATGCCAGGCCTTCATGTACAAGTCTTTGAAGTCGCTGTAAGGATAATCGACCGGCACGTTGACGGTCTTGGAAATGGCGGCATCGACATGAGGCGCCACAGCGGCGACCATGAGCATGTGGTCCATGGCCGAGATTTCCAGGGCCGAAACGAATGGTTCTGGAAGATTGTCGGTGTCGCCACCCATTGCGCGATAGACGCGATACGCGTGATCTTCGACGGTATAGTCTTTTTTACTGCCGTCGGCCATGCGTTTCATGCGGTTGTAAAACCACGAAAAGGCGGGCTCGATGCCATTGGACGCGTTATCGGCGAATGCCAGCGAAATGGTCCCGGTGGGTGCAATGGACGTAAGGTGCGAGTTGCGGATCCCATGTTGACGGATAGCGTCTTTCAAGGAGTCGGGCAAGCGCGAGGCGAACCCGCCCTGCAGGTATTTTTCGGCATCGAGCATTGGAAACGCGCCGCGTTCCTTGGCCAAGTCGACCGACGCCTCGTAGGCGGCGTCGCGCATTTCGCGCGCCATGTCGGCCGCCAGTTCGCGTCCTTTTTCCGAATCGTAGCGCACGCCCAGCATGATGAGAGTGTCGCCCAACCCGGTAAAACCAAGGCCTAGGCGGCGCTTGGCGTCGGCTTCGCGTTTTTGTTCTTCGAGCGGCCACTTGGTGGCAATAAGGACGTTGTCGAGCATGCGCACCGCCAACTTCGTTGCGCGGCGCATTTTCTTGAAATCGAAACCGGCGTCCGTACCGAACGGCGACGTGACATAGGCGGTCAGGTTCAGACTGCCAAGGCAGCAGCAGCCATAGTCAGGCAGGGGCTGCTCGCCACACGGATTGGTGGCGTCGATGACTTCGCAATAGGCCAGATTGTTTTCAGCATTGATGCGATCAAGGTATAGCACCCCGGGCTCGGCGGCAGCATACGTGCTTTGCATGATCAGGTCCCAGATTTCGGTGGCCTGAACCGTGCGATACACCCACTGACCGTCGTCGCGCAAATAGGCGCCCTTGGTCTTCAGGTCGGCATTGGGTTCCGTGGTGTGGGTAAGTTCGAACGGCCCTTCGGCCTCGACAGCGCGCATGAACGCGTCGGTAACCCCTACGGACACGTTGAAATTATTCAACTGGCCGCGTTCCTGCTTGGCGGTGATGAATTCCATGACGTCGGGGTGCGTGACGTTGATGACGGCCATTTGCGCACCGCGTCGTGCGCCCGCCGATTCCACCGTTTCGCACGAACGGTCGAATACGCGCATGTAAGAAATAGGGCCCGAGGCACTGCTGCC
>CAZONP010000269.1:1740-3412 GCA_964581155.1 uncultured Candidimonas sp.
CGCACTTCAGTAATGCTGGTTTCACCACCCTTGGCATACTTTTCAATAAGGACTTCGGTGGAAATATCTTGTGGTTCGGCCAGCGCTATTGCCGTGCTTTCCAGTTGTTGCATGTTCGGTTCCTTGGTGTCTGTGCCGGATTGTTCAGAGGGTTCGACGGCATGATTTGAACCCTGTATCGTACATCGGTTGGCGTCTGTGTGCCCCGCCATTTAGCCATTGGTTACGAAGACCCTGTGGTCATGCCAGCCAAGTTCATCAGCATGCGCAACGCATACGCCACGATGGCCAAAATGCCGACGCTGGCCACCCAAATGCCCACCAGCCAGGCAATACGCCTAAGCCAGCCTGACTCTTTGTTTACCGTAGTGCGAGACATTAATGGTACCCATCCCCCGCCTTGACCTTTCCCCGGAATACGTAATACGACCAGCCCGTATACATGAGGATAAGAGGCACTATAAGCAAAGCGCCAACCAGAGTAAAGCCCTGACTTTCGGGTGGGCCGGAGGCGTCCCATATGCTGACATTCGGGGGTATTATATTGGGCCACACACTGATGCCCAGGCCACTGTAACCCAGGAACACCAAGGCAAGTGTGAGCAAAAATGGTTCGACATGCGGGTCGTTGCCTAACGCGTGCAACAGCCGCCAAGCGGCCGCCAGCACCAGTATCGGTACCGGCAAGAACCAAAATAGATTCGGCAGACTGAACCAGCGCGCCGCAATGTCGCCATGAGCAATCGGCGTCCATATGCTAATGATCAGAATGACGGCAAGCAGGGCCACGGTCAGCGGCCTGGCCAAATGTCGCATGCGGCGCTGCAGTTCACCCTCGGTCTTGTAGATCAGCCACGTGCATCCAAGCAGAGCGTAGGCTACCAACAGCGCCAGTCCGGTGAAGATAGCGAACGGCGTGAACCAGTCAAGCGGCCCGCCGGCGTAGGCATTATCGACCATGGGAATGCCGTCCATATAGGCGCCCAGGGTAACGCCCTGGAAAAATGTGGCGGTCACCGACCCGCCAATAAATGCCTTGTCCCAGAAATGTCGCCGCGACTCCGTAGCCTTGAAGCGAAATTCGAAAGCCACACCGCGAAATATAAGGCCAAGCAACATGAAGATAAGCGGCAGCATGAACGCGCTCAGGATGACGGCGTAGGCTACGTTAAAGGCCGCCAGCAGGCCCGCTCCGCCCAGGCCCAGCCAGGATTCGTTGCCGTCCCATACCGGTGCAACGGTATTCATCATGACGTCCCTGTCCTGCCTGTCGGTAACGAAGGGATATAGAATCCCGATACCCAAGTCGAAACCATCCATCACGACATACATCAGGATGCCGAACAAGATGATGATTGCCCACAGCAACGCTAGATCGATACCCATGGTGTCACCCTTTCGGAACGTAGGTTGGTGCATCGGCGCTCACCCGGTCCGGGGCGGCCGATATGGGACGAGCCGGCGTATGCTGCTCGCCCGGACCGCCCTGGGGTTCGGCTTCGGCGCCTGATATTGCCGGCCCTTTGCGGATCAGGCGAAGAATGTAGACGGTACCTGCCCCGAAAAGAACGAAGTACACCACCACGAACAGTGCAAGCGTGATTCCGACTTCAAGCGCGCCATGCCGCGACACCCCGTCGGCCGTGCGCATCACACCGTAAACAATCCAGGG
>CAZONP010000270.1:0-3404 GCA_964581155.1 uncultured Candidimonas sp.
CATCGAAGATCGGCAATGACAAGGCCGTACCGACCAAGGGACCCAGCAGAAAAGCACGGCTGCTCCACTGGAAAAGATCGCCCAGTTGCGATGACTCGTAGCCGAACGCCCCGGTGATATTCAGGCGGGGAAAAAATGCCGCCTGCGCGGCGCCTATGCGCGCGTTCGCGGCCGCCATTGCCCGCTCGGCCGCTGCGATGTCCGGCCGTCGTTCCAGCAAAGAAGACGGTAAGCCGGCAGGTATGCCGACATGCAGGCGCTGCAGCGGCACAGCAGGTAGCGAAAATTCCGACGGCGCCTTTCCCAGCAAGATCGCCAAGGCATGTTCGGCTGCGGCACGCTGTCTGGCAATGCCCAGGGATTCCGACTGGGCGGACTCCAGTTCGGACTTGGCACGGGCAAGGTCAAGCTCGCTAATGTCGCCTTCGTCGTAGCGTCTTTGAATAAGATCCAGGCCGCGGCCGCGCAATTCCACTGTCCTGCCGTACAGCTCTTGCTCGGCGTCGAGGCGGCGGATCATGAAATAGGTCTGGGCCACATCGGCTTGCAGCGCCAGCTGCACCGAATGGAATAACGCTTCGCTTTGCTGTGTGTCGGCCGTGGCCGCGTCTACCGTGGAAGCCACGCGCCCAAACAGGTCGGCCTCGTAAGAGACCGACCCTTGGGCACGCCACAAGGTCGCGGTTGTGGCGGCTTCGCCAGAGCCCTGCACCGCATTCGAAGCCCGTTGCCGAGTGGGCCCGAAACCCGCGTCCACTCGGGGAAACAGATCGGCACGGGCGCCTTGCTGAAGCGCACGTGCCTGCTCCACCCGGGACGCCGCCGCCTTCAGGTCTTGATTGGCCTGCATGGCCTCGTTCTCGAGCGCGTCGAGCGCGGCGTCGCCGAACACGGCCCACCATCGGCCACGCCAAATGGCGTCCGACGGCTGGGCCGCTTTCCAGCGTTGTGCTTCTTCCGACGACAGGCTTGCCTCTTTGAAGGCCGCCGGGACGGCGACCGCAGGACGCTCATAGTCGGGCCCAACGGCGCAACCCGCCAAGGCCAACAAAAGCGTGGCTAGTGAAGGAGTGAGTCGCCAGGTTTTCATGTTTGAGCTATTCCAATGGTGGTTTCATCATGTGAAGCAAGCGTAGGGGCATCGTGGCTGGCCGCCGAATGCAGGCGGCGGCCACTCATGGAGCGCAGCAGCACGTAAAACACGGGGGTCAAAAATAAGCCGAACAGGGTCACGCCCAGCATGCCAAAGAAGACGGCAATGCCCATCGCGTAGCGCATTTCCGACCCCGCGCCGCTGGAGAGCACCAGCGGCACAACGCCCATGATGAACGCGATGGATGTCATTAGAATGGGCCGCAAGCGTAGTCGGCTGGCTTCAATCGCCGCCTTTACGGTCGCCATGCCTTGAAGCTCCAGCTCCCGGGCAAACTCGACAATCAGTATCGCGTTCTTGCACGCCAAGCCTACGAGGACCATCAGGCCAATTTGGGTGAATATATTGTTGTCCTCGCCCATCAACCAGACGCCGGTCAGGGCGGCCAAAATACTCATGGGAACGATAAGTATCACCGCCAAAGGAAGCGTAAGGCTCTCGTATAGAGCCGCCAGAACAAGGAACACCAGCAGCACGCTAATCGGAAAGACCCATATGCCCGCATTGCCGGCCAGAATCTGTTGATACGTAAGATCGGTCCACTCGAAGCTGACCCCGCGCGGCAGTACTTCCGCAGCAATGCGTTCAGCCGCCGCCTGCGCCTGGTCCGACGAGTATCCAGGCGCAGGCCCACTATTGATATCGGCGGCGGTATAGCCGTTGTAGCGGACCACCATTTCCGGACCGTAAGTCGGTGACACCTGCACCAGCGACGACAATGGAACCATGTCGCCCGAACGTGTGCGCGTCTTCAGGTCAAGAATATCTTCCGGCCTTGAACGATAGGGAGCATCGGCTTGCGCCCGCACCTGGTATACGCGGCCGAATCGATTGAAGTCGTTGACATACAAGGAGCCCAGATAGATCTGCATGGTGTCGAATACGTCGGTGACAGGCACGCCCAGTTGCTTGGCCTTCACGCGATCCAGGTTCACGTCCAGCTGGGGGACGTTGATCTGATAGCTGGAGAAAGCCGGCCCGAGTTCAGGCGCCTCATGGGCTTTGGCCAGGAATGCCTGCGCTGCGGCATCAAGCTGCGCATAACCCAATGCCCCACGGTCCTCCAGCTGCAGCTTGAACCCCCCTACTGTTCCCAATCCCATGACGGGGGGCGGCGGAAAAACAGCGATATAGGCGTCTTTTATGTCGGAATACTGCGCGTTAAGAGCGGCAGCTATGCCATTGGCAGACAGCTCGTCGGCTTTGCGTTCGCTGAATGCGTCCAATGTGACGAAGATAATGCCCGCGCTCGAACTATTGGTAAACCCATTAATGGACAGGCCTGGAAAGGCAATGGCACTTTCCACCCCCGGCTGCTTTAACGCCATGTCCGTCATACGGCGAATCACGGCCTCGGTGCGATCCAAAGAAGCCCCGCTGGGTAATTGGGCGAAACTGATCAGGTACTGCTTATCTTGCGCGGGAACGAAACCGCCGGGTACCAGGTAGGAGATTCCCACGGTAAGCGCCAGCAGGACGACGTAAACCCCCATCGTTGATGCCTTGCGGCTGACTACGCCAGACACGCCACGCGCATAGCGTTCGGACGAACGATTGAAAAAATGATTGAATCTGCGGAAGAATCCGCCGAACACCCGATTCATCCCGCGTGTGAGCCAATCCGGCTTCTCATCATGGCCTTTCAATAAAAGTGCCGCCAGCGCGGGCGATAAGGTCAAGGAATTAATCGCCGATATAACCGTCGATATGGCAATGGTCATGGCGAATTGCTTGAAGAACTGGCCCGAGAGTCCGGTCATGAATGCCAGTGGCACAAAAACCGCCACCAGCGTCAGGGCGATGGCGACAATTGGCCCGCTTACCTCGCGCATGGCGCGGTAGGTGGCGTCGCGCGGCGTCAAGCCCTCGGCGATATTGCGTTCAACGTTTTCGACCACCACAATGGCATCGTCCACGACAATACCAATGGCCAGCACCAGTCCAAAGAGCGACAAGGCGTTGATCGTGTACCCGAACGCCAGCATCAACGCGAACGTACCCACGATAGACGCCGGCACAGCCAGCAAGGGAATGATCGACGCGCGCCATGTTTGCAAAAACACAATAACCACGATGACGACGAGCGCGATGGCTTCCAGCAAGGTGATGATCACGGCGTCTATGCTCGAGCGCACAAACTGCGTCGGATCGTAGACAATACGGCTTTCAACCCCGGACGGAAAATCCGCTGACAATTCCTTCATGACGGCCCGGACCTCGTCCGAGACGGCCAACGCGTTAGCGCCGGGCG
>CAZONP010000271.1:0-3400 GCA_964581155.1 uncultured Candidimonas sp.
CCGCATTTATGCGTAAACTCCCCGGCATGCTACGAATCGACAATCTCAGCAAGCGCTATGGCGACCAATTCATATTCCAGGGGCTGACTCATACGTTCGCTCCGGGATGCATCGCGCTATGCGAAGAAGAAAGCACCGGCAAATCCAGCTTGCTCGGCATTATCGCGGGCGTGATCACGCCCGATTCAGGCGAGGTCTGGATCGACGGGCATTCGTTGACTAGCGCGCCGTTGAAAGCCAAAGCCCGTCTGGCCTATGTGCCCGACGACTGCATGACGTTTCCCCTGCAGACCGGGCGCGGATTTCTCGAGCAAGCCGCCTTGGAAAAGAATACGACGCTTGATGATGACGTGCTGGATCTGGCATACGAACTGGGGCTGGAACCGCATCTGGACAAACGCTTCGAGCAGATGTCGACGGGTACGCGCCGCAAGGTCTTTCTGGCGGCTGCCGCCTTAGGTGACCCCGCCGTCATCATTGCTGACGGCCCCACCAGCGGGCTGGACGGGAAGGCCCGCACGGTGCTGGCCGAACAGTTCAATATTTGGTCGCGGGATCGCGTCGTGCTGTTTGCCAGTCACGATGCCGAATTGGTCCAGGCCTGCGGGGCACGTGCAATCAATATCGCCGTATAGCCTTGCTTTCGACCAAAGCGAACTCGTCGCCACCTTCGTCATAATCCCAACGTTCGACCACGCAGCTTCGGGGCATATCCTCGAATCCGTGGCGAATCAGGTTTATGGAGTTGTTCGACTCATGCCGAATGCGGGCAGACACGGCTGTGCCGGCTTGTACGGCCCAGACATGATGGCGAAAGTCGGCAAGGCGATCATGCAGCCCACAAATAAAAGGGCGATGAATATGGCCACCCAGTATCAGATCTACCCCGGCTTCGGCCCACTGGTCGATGGCGCGCTCGTGACCGCGCAACAGATGTTCCTGGTCTGCCGCGTGAATTACATGCACGGGCTGATGCGTCACCACGATGCGTAATTGCCTATCGCCTGCCTGCTTCAAGCGCTGCGCCACGCGTTGAATCTGACGGGTCGAAACCTCCCCTTCAATATGCCGATAGCGCCGCGTTGTGCGTACGCCAATGACCAACAGCTCGGGTGTCTCGTGAATCGGCTCAAGGTCTGAACCGAAGACTCGTTTGTAGCGCGCATAGGGCCACAATAGCCGGCTGGCCAGGTCGAACAGAGGGATGTCATGATTCCCCGCAATGACGAGCCGGGAAGGGATTGCAAGGCGGTCCATGAAGGCGCCTGCCGCAGTGAACTGCGCCTTGAGCGCGCGTTGCGTGATGTCGCCCGACAGGATCACCAGGGTGGGGGCTTGCGCATGCGCCAGGCGTTCCAGCGCGTTGACCACCAGCGGCCGTTCGGTGCCGAAATGTGGGTCCGAAATGTGTAGCACGACGCTCATGCCGCGTCGCCGGTCTGCAATGCATCCACATTTCCGCCCGATCCGGAATGGTGGCCAGGTTTGATCAACAGCAGCGGCTCTGACGCCACGCGAAACTCCAGCGGTGCGTGCAGCCAGACAATCTCGCCATCGATGGCTACCTTGATACGACGCTTGCGCGAACTCCCCTTGATGGCGACAGGTTCCGTCCTATCGTCGCCGCGCATGCCTCGCCGAAAACGCAACGGGACGACGGTCAGGCTGCGAAAGCTGAAGCCTGTGACGTTTTCGGCGTCGGCCAGTTTTCCCAAGGCGCCACGCGCCGCCAACCATAGCATGGCCATTGTTCCTACAGGGTTCACTGCAATAGCCGCGAGTTCACCTTGCTTTACCGATTCGGCCTGCGGCATGCCGACCTGCTCCAGTTGAAGGCGATTGTTGCCAATAAACAGTGTGGTTGTTCGAAGATGCACCCGCTTGCCGTTTTGTTCCAAGGCCATGTCCAGGTATCGGTGACGGCCAAAGGCAGTGACCAGGGCAGACCATAAGGCGACGAGTCGGCTGCGGCCATAGCGCTGCTTGAATTGTTCACGATCCTCGAGCAGTTCCGGATACAAGCCCACGCTGGCGTTGACGAGAAACACCCGGTCGTTTACCAAGCCGACCTGGACAGGCAACGGTTCCCCATGCAATAAGTCTTCCAGGGCCGCTTCCATCCCTTCAGGGATGCCGTGTGTGCGGCCAAAATAATTGAACGTACCTTGCGGGATGGCGCCGAACAAGCAGCCACTGGCAAGTGCGGTCGTTGCCACGGCGTTGATCGTCCCGTCGCCGCCGACAGCTACCACGGCACCGCTTGCTTCTTTGGCGGCGTCAACTGCCCGTTGCACAGTGGCCTTCAGGCTGCTGACGTCTTCGATGACGAAAATATGATGCGTGCGCGCTGCCAAGCGCATTGTCGACTCAATGGTCTGGCGGGCAGCGTCAACATTTTGGCGGCCTGAACCACCGTTGATGACGAAGAATAGCGGTGGCTCGATCATGTGTGGGACAGGTTGTATGAAATTGCTCAGACGGCCTCGCAGTGGATCAATGGTTGTTTCTTGCCACGACGGTGGGCGACGGCGTTATCGCCCATGCAGTGCTTATGGTAGTTTTCCCAAAGCAGAACCGCAAATGCTTTCAGGCTTGCGGTGTGCCTGGTTCAATGCCTGCCGGCAATTGAGGGCATGAATTGGCTCACGGCCTCGGTAGCCACATGAGCAAGCTTGTATGATTCGCTCAATACCCGTGTGGCGTAGCCTCGTGCATTGCCCGAATATTTTGCGAGCGCCGTGGTAAGACTGCCACCTGCGTGGTTCAGATACTCTTCAAGAACAGCAGCGCCAACGCGGATATTCACCTCGGGATCGAAGAGCGATTCGGAAGGCAGCAGCTTTTCCGGATGCCAGCGGCGCACGACCTGCATCAGGCCCTGGGCACCGTAGTGGCTTTCCACTTTTGGCCGTAACGAGCTTTCTTTTTGCATCATGGCAATGAGCAGCTCTGGGGGCACGCCATTGCGCTTGCCCGCTTCCTTCCAGGCCAGTTCAACAAATCTTCGTATCGAAGGTTCACTTCGTCTGAATTTGGCCGCCAGATACTGTGTTTGCGCTTGTATCTTCGCTTCTTTTTCGGCCTTGAGCAGGCTTCTACGCTCCAGCCACTTGAATCGCAAGTGTTCTATAGGACGTTTGTCCGGTATCAGGGACGGCGTTTGCAATTCAAGCTGGTGAATCGAAGCTTGTTGATGCTGCTCGTGAAGTTCGGTGGCCATGACGCCGGGCACGAGCAGGGCGCTGACCAACGGGATGAATGTGGCGGCGAGTTTGCGCCGCATTCGAAGAAGGGTCGCGGGTTCTGCAGCGATGCCGCAATTTCTTTTTGAAATCATTACATTGGCCTCCTATAGCAGGCATACCAAATGTAAAAGTAATGAGGAAATGTGAGCACATTT
>CAZONP010000272.1:0-3379 GCA_964581155.1 uncultured Candidimonas sp.
TAGATGAAGGCCAGCGCCATCATGAACACCAGGTAAATGCTGCCGGAAGAATCACGGAATTCGCGCGACTGGCCGTCCATGTCGGTCTGCACGGTGGGCGGCAAGGTGTCGCGCGCCACCTGCGTCATGTGCTCAAGCACCTCGCCCAGCGCATAGCCCGGGGCGATGGACGCCTGGACCTTCACGGCGCGCAAGCGGTTGAAGTGGTTCAGCGACTGCGGCGACACGCTTTCCTGCACATCGACGAAGTTCGACATCTGCACCATGCTGTTGTCCTGGGCGCGCAGGTAAATGTCCGAGATGTCGGCCGGGTCCGCCCGGTCCGCCTTCTTCACTTGCACGATTACGTCGTACTGTTCACCGGTGTCCCGGTAGCGCGTCACCTGCCGGCCACCCAGCATGGATTCCAGCGTCCTGCCCAAGTCGCCCACGTCTATGCCCACGTCGGCCAGCTTGTCGCGGTTGACCACCACCCGCAGTTCCGGCGTGTTCAGCCGCAAGTCCGTGTCAATATTCTGAAGCCCGGGGTAGTCACGTAGCTTATCCACGAAACCGCCCACCAGCTTGGCCATTTCCGGATACGTGGCCTGGCTCATGACGACGAAGTCCACGGGCTTCGACGTAGACCGCTCGCCCAAGGACGGCGGATTGGTGGGAAAAGCGCGCACGCCGGGCAAGGCGGCAAACTTGGGCTGCAGGTCCCGGGCAATGCTTTGCTGCGACCGCTCGCGTTCCGCCCACGGTTTCAAGCGCAGGATCACGAACGAATCGGTCACCGTCGGAAAACCTATGATGGACTGGTACCCGCGCGATTCGGGAATGTCGCTATACAAGGCTTCGATCTTTTCGACGCTTTGCAGCGTGTAGTCCAGGGTCGACCCTTCGGGACCGGACACCACGCCGAAGACAACGCCGCGGTCTTCAATGGGCGCCAGTTCGCTTTTCACATTCATGAACAGCACGACGCTTGCCCCCGCGACGGCAACCCCCACCAGCACCACCAGCAAACGATTTCGCAAGGCGCGCGCCAGTCCGTTGCGGTAGCGGTTGGTCAGTCCAATCAGGAGGTTTTCTACGAACACATAGGCGCGGCCATGGCTTTTCTGGTGACGCAGCATGGTCGAGCACATCATGGGCGTGAGCGTAAGCGCCACGAAGCCCGACACCAGCACGGCACCGGCCAATGCCAGCGCGAATTCGATAAACAGCCGGCCCGTGCGCCCGGTGGCGAAGGCCAGTGGCGCGTACACGGCCACCAGCGTCAGCGTCATGGCAACCACGGCAAAGCCGATTTCCTTGGATCCCAGGAATGCCGCCTCCAGGCGCGTCTTGCCCTCTTCTATATGCCGGAAAATATTCTCCAGCACGACAATGGCATCGTCGACCACCAGGCCGATGGCTAGCACCATGGCCAGCAGCGTCAGGGTATTGATCGAGAACCCAAACAAATACATGATGCCGCACGCGCCGATCAGGGACACCGGGATGGTCACGATGGGGATCAGGCTGGCCCGAACATTGCGCAGGAAGAAGAAGATCACCAGCACGACCAGCAGTATGGCCTCGCCGACCGTGCGGTATACCGAATCGATGGACTCTTGAATAAAGACGGAGCTGTCGTACGCGATCGTAAGCTTCATGCCAGCCGGCAGGTTCTCGTTGATAAGGTCGAGTTCCTTGTGCACCTCGCGCGACAAATCCAGCGGGTTGGCCGTGGACTGCTTGGTCACGCCTATGGTCAGGCTTGGCTGGCCGTTGAAGCGCGCCAGCACGCGGTCGTCGGCCGCGCCAATTTGAATGTCCGACACGTCACGCAAGCGCACCGGGTAGTCGTTGACGGTAGCCACCACCACATTGCGGAATTGTTCCGTGGTTTGCAAATCGGTCGACGACACGACCGAAAATTCCCGATCCCGCGATTCGATACGCCCGGCGGGTATCAGCACGTTCTGCTGGCGCAAGGCGTTCTCTACGTCCTGCACGATCAGCCCGTAGGCGCCCAGGCGCGTCCTGTCCACATACACGCGCATGGACGGCAGGCGTTCGCCGAACACGCGCACTTCGGCCGCACCGGGCAGAACCGACAAGCGGGTCTTGATATAGCGGTTGACGTAGTCGGACGCCTGGAGCTGCGTATAGTTGCCCGCCGTGACCCCAATGTAAATAATGGGGGTGGAGTCCGCTTCGACTTTACTGATAATGGGTTCGTCGATTTCGTCGGGCAAATAGCGACGGGCACGCGACACTTTGTCGCGCACCTCGGCGGCGGCGGCGTCCGGGTCGCGCGACAAATTGAATTTGATGTTGATCAGGCTGCGTTCAGACCGACTGCGCGAGGTCATGACGTCCACGCCTTCGATGCCGGCCAGTTGGTCTTCCAGCGGCTTGGTCACCTGCGACTCGACCACCTCGGGCGACGCGCCCTTGTAGGCGGTGATGACCGACACGACGGGTTCGTCGATGGCGGGATACTCGCGCACCGTTAGCCGCTCGTACGAGATCAGGCCTATCAGCACGATGATCAGCGACAAAACCGTCGCGAATACTGGCCGCTTGATGCAGACTTCCGACAGGATCATAGTATGTTCACTTGGGCGCCATCAACGACCTTTTGCAGGCCGGCAATCACCACTTGGTCGCCCTCGTTCAGGCCGGCCAGCACTTCAACCTGCCCGGCCCGGCGCTGCCCTATGGTTACCGCCACCCGAACCGCGCGCCCCTGCTCGATGCGAAAGACGTATTGCGACTCGCCCGCTGGCGCCAGCGCCGTTTCGGGTACCACCAGCGCCTGCTCGTCGGCGAATTGCAGTTGAACCCGGGCGAACATGCCCGGGCGCAGCGCGCCGTCTGTGTTCGGTACATTGGCACGCAACAGAATGGAGCGCCCGCCTGCGTCCACCAGCGGACTGATGGCCCCGACCACGCCTTCCCGAGTCTGGCCGGGCAACGCATCGAAACGTAGTGTCAACTTCACGCCGGGACGAACCTGGCCCAGGAAGTGCTCGGGAATCCGAAAATCCACGTTCAGCGGGTCGATGGATTCGATGGTGACCAGGTCGATACCGGGGCTGACATAGTCGCCCACCGACACATTGCGCAGCCCGACCAAACCATCGAAAGGTGCGCGTATGGTGGTCTTGTCCAGATGCGCCTTTGCCAAAGACACGGCGGCCTGCTGCACTTGCAACTGGCTGGCCGCCTCGTCGCGCGCCTGCTTGCTGATGAAACCCTGCTTGCTCAGTTCGACGGCGCGCCGGTATTGGCTGTTGGAAAGACTAAGATTGGCCTGCGCCTGCTGCCATTGCGCCCTGACCACACTGTCGTCCAGGCGCACCAGTACCTGATCGCGCGTTACCTTGCCACCCTCGTCGAAATTGAT
>CAZONP010000273.1:0-3376 GCA_964581155.1 uncultured Candidimonas sp.
GTGTCCATGGTGGCCATGGCAAGGCCGGCACCGTTCACCAGGCAACCAATATTGCCGTCGAGCTGGATATAGGCCAAGTCGAACTTGCTGGCTTCGATTTCAGCCGGATCTTCCTCGGCCAAGTCGCGGTAAGCCACGATTTCAGGGTGGCGGTACAACGCGTTGGAATCGAAGTTGAACTTTGCGTCGAGCGCAATGATGTCGCCCGAACCAGTCAAAATCAAGGGGTTGATTTCGGCCAGCGAGGCATCTGTATCCCAATAGGCCTTGTAGAGCTTCTGGAATTCCGTCGCCGCCTTGGTCACCGACGCTTCAGGAACGCCAATACCACGAGCCAATTGCGCCGCTTCCTGATCGGTCAGGCCGTGCTTCGGGTCGACGAATACCTTAAGAATCTTTTCGGGCGTGCTTTCGGCCACTTCCTCGACGTCCATGCCACCTTCGCTTGACGCCATCACGCATACGCGTTGGCTGGCGCGGTCAGTCACAATACCCACGTAATATTCTTTCTTGATATCCGCGCCTTCTTCGATAAGCAGGCGTCCGACCTTCTGTCCTTCGGGACCGGTCTGGTGGGTGATCAACTGCATACCCAGGATTTCCGAAGACAATTCACGCACTTCGTCGATGGAGCGCGCCAGCTTGACGCCGCCGCCCTTGCCCCGCCCGCCGGCATGAATCTGAGCTTTCACGACCCAGACGGGTCCACCTAGTTTTTCGGCGGCGGCTACGGCCTCTTCAACGGAAAATGCAGGGATTCCGCGTGGCACAGTCACGCCGAATTGCTTAAGCAGTTCCTTGCCTTGATACTCGTGAATTTTCATGTATAACCTGTCAGAACGTAAGAATATGGAAAAAGAACGCGTGTTGCCATGTCTTGAGGGCATGGCAGCCCGCCCTATGACGGTACCTACTTGCCCTGCGCGCCGTCCTTGGGAACGACATACCACTTCGGATAAAACTCTTTGGCCACCGGACCGTCGGCCCGTAGCGCGTGGCATCCATCCAGTTGAAAAGGCCGTTTCTGGGCCTGCCCAGGCGCTTCAACTTCTTTGCGGCGCCGATTCGCCATTGTCTGCACGGCAACGGTGGGCAGCACATACGCCAGTTCGGTCATATGTGTACAGCCCGACGTCCTGCCAAACCGATCTTTGACGACTTGGCGGAAGTTGCGCAACAAATTCATGCCGATCAGGTTGGCATAGTCGGGCGTAATGGCGGTGCAGTTCTGGTTGTAAGGGGCGGCGTCGTAGTCGGCCACGGCATTCGTGATGGCGAACTCATCGTTGATGGTGACGCGCAAATGCATATGGTGAACAGGATCGCCTGCACGGTGAACGGCGTCACGCGACACCAAGGGAAAGTCGTAGGACTTGAAGTCGATGAGCTCGGCTTCAAGATCCCACTGGCCATCGTCGCGGGCGAACGAATTCACGCGTATGGAGCGCGTATGGAGGGGTGATCGGGAGACATCAGGAGGAGGTAGCGCCATTTACAGAGTGAGATATGTTGCGGTAAACCTGTGAAGTATAGCGCAGAGCTTTCGGGTGCCGACGCCGGAATTCCACAACGCGGGCATGGCTACCGTGCGTTAGGGCGTTTCCGGGCCGTCGCGGTCGCCAAGAATGCGGCGCAGGCATTCCGCCGAGAACCCCCTGGACGCCAGGAACCGGAATTGACGGGCATAGTCCTTGGCATCCACTGGCGGGTTGCCAAATTTCTTTTCCCATACCGCACGGGCCCGATCTACTTCGGTGCCTCGCAAACCCTGGCTTAAAGCGGCGATTGCGTCGTCGGCCAAGCCATGTTGGCGCAGTTCCTGGACAATGCGGGCGGTGCCTTGCCGCGGCGCGCGCCGATGCACCAGGTTTTGCGCGAAACGTTCATTCGACAGCCAGTTTTCCCGTTCCAGGTCGTTAAGGAGCTGCTGGAGCTGGTTCGGGTCGGCGGCATGCGGTGCAAGCTTGCGTTCGAGCTCCATGCGTGAGTTTTCGCGCCTGGACAGAATGGCAATGGCCCGCGCCTTTAGCGACGGGCCTTTCGTTTTGCGGCTGCCGTCTTCGTTACTGGCCGGGGCCAGGGTTTCGAAGTCATCGTCTTGCGTAGGCATGATGTAGCCGCGAATGGCTAGGCCACGTCGTCTGGTGGAATTGGTGCGGCAGCGCCCACCGTTTTACCTGTTGTGGCCGCGGCCTGTGCAATAACGCCGCTTTGTTCACGAACCCGATTTTCGATCTCAAACGCCATTTCAGGGTGTTCCTTCAGGTATTCGCGGACATTGTCCTTACCCTGACCAATGCGCGTACCGCTGTAGCTGAACCAGGCACCGGCTTTGTCGACAATGCCCGCCTGCACGCCAAGATCGATGATCTCGCCTTCGCGCGAAATGCCGGCGCCATACATGATGTCGAATTCAGCCTGTTTGAATGGCGGCGCAACCTTGTTCTTGACTACTTTGACGCGGGTTTCGTTGCCGACGACTTCATCGCCCTTCTTGATGGCGCCGATACGGCGAATGTCGAGCCGAACCGAGGCATAAAACTTGAGTGCATTACCACCGGTGGTGGTTTCCGGGTTGCCGAACATCACGCCAATTTTCATGCGGATTTGGTTGATGAAGATCACCGTGGTGTTGCTGCGGCTGATGGCTCCTGTGAGTTTTCTCAGAGCTTGTGACATCAGGCGGGCTTGCAGTCCCATGTGGCTGTCCCCCATATCGCCTTCAATCTCCGCTTTGGGAGTCAGTGCGGCCACTGAGTCCACCACCAAAAGATCAATGGCACCAGAGCGCACCAAAGTCTCTGTGATTTCAAGAGCCTGTTCACCAGTGTCGGGCTGAGAGATCAAAAGATCTTCAGTGTTCACACCCAGCTTGCGGGCGTAGGTCACATCCAGAGCGTGCTCCGCATCCACAAACGCGGCCACGCCACCTGTCTTTTGCACCTGCGCAATGGCAGAAAGAGCGAGAGTGGTTTTACCGGAGCTCTCAGGTCCATACACTTCCACAATACGTCCGCGCGGCAGACCACCGATACCAAGTCCGATGTCTAAGCTGATGGAGCCTGTGCTGATCACGGGAATGTCGTCGTAAAGATTCTGCTCTCCACCTAGTCTCATGATGGAGCCTTTTCCAAACTGTTTCTCAATCGCGGCTACAGCCAGATCCAGGGCTTTTGACTTTTCTGTTTTTGTGGGATTGGTTTCCATGGATTTAACTCCTTTTTTCGGTGACAGCTTCTTGAATCGCGTTCCATAAGACATCAAGGGCGAACAGAACGGAAGCTCTTTGAACGTCTTCTCGCCCCCCGTCAAATAACTTCCTGTGGGCCACTTCAACATCTGGGCCAGCCAGAGCAAACCATACAGTGCCCACGGG
>CAZONP010000274.1:0-3374 GCA_964581155.1 uncultured Candidimonas sp.
TCCAAACGGCGGCACCACCGCCAAACTGGCCGCAGTCGCCAGAGCGGCGCCAACCACCACATAACCGGGCACGATCGTCCATAGTTCGAGCAGCAGCGCAAGGAAAAGTGCTGGCAAGACGAAGCCCAGGGTCTGGGACAACCATGGCGAACCTTGTATCCAGCCATGTCCGAAAAATGCCCCGACCGCCGTACCGCCCACCCACGCCAGATAGGCGCCCGCCTGCAGGCCCACATACCAGGCTTCGCGTTCGGCAACAGGCTGCCGCTCCAGCCGGCTGACCGACGTGGCGAAGACTTCGTCCGTAAGCCCTGCGGCAAGAACCAGCGTGGGATAACGGCGGGAGGCGGACGCGAGCTTGCCCAGCAGCGCGGGCCCGTAGAACAGGTGCCTCAGGTTCATCAGCAAGACAATCGCTACGACGCTTACCGCCGAACTGCCAGCGGCTATCAGAGTGATAAAAATGAACTGGCTGGCGCCAGCATACACAAGCACGGACGTCAGCACCGCTGCCCACGGCGAAAGGTCCGCCGAAACCGCCGCCAGCCCGAACGATAGGGCAACCGGCACGTAGCCCACGGCAATGGACAGGCTGTCAACCATGCCCCGCACGGCGGGATGTTTGACGGCACGCATCAGGGTTTGAACGCGTTTATGAAAATGGCCGGATCGACACGTGTGTTGTTCAGGCTAACGTTCCAGTGCAGATGGGGGCCGGTGGCCCTGCCGGTCGCGCCCACCTTGCCAATGACCTGACCTCGCGCGACGGTATCGCCGGCCTTGACCCCAAAGGCGGACAGGTGACAATACATCGTGATAAAACCCTGGCCGTGGTCGATGAACACCGTTTTTCCATTGAAAAAGTAATCCGCCACAATAGTGACCACGCCGTCGGCCGGCGCCTTGATCGGCGTGCCCAGCGGCACGGCGAAGTCCAGACCGGAATGCGAATTGCGTTCTTCTCCGTTGAAAAAGCGGCGCAACCCGAAGGGACTGGACAGACGCCCGGTCACCGGCTTGTCCAATGACACATTGCTTGGCGTTTTCTCGCGGAAAGATCGATAGGCGTCGATTTGTTCCTTGTATTCACGCTCGTAGCGGCTCGTCTGTTCGGGACTGGGATTCACTTGGCTCTTGTTCTTCAATGTGATGTGCTGTGTCTTGTAGTCGCGGGCCCTTACGTTGAAAGCCGGCTGGACGTTCGCGGCCACGCCCTGCACTTCGAGCCTATGTTTGCCAGGCGCCGTCTTCAAGTCTATACCGACCACCGCTATCCACTGCTCGTCGGTGTCACGCAATACCATTACCCTGTCGCCATCCAGGAAGACACGCGGCGCTTGCGCACCGGCACCCAAAGCGACCACGGCTACGCCGCCGGGCACCGGATGGTGCAGCAGACGGTTCATATAACCCTGCGCGCTCGCGGCCATGGGCAAAAGCAAGGTCACAAACACACATATCGCGTAGCTACGCATGGGAATCCCGCCTAGGAAAAGGTTGCAACATACGATTAGAACGCATATGGATCGGGCAGTGCAAACGGCATAAGTGATTACCCTGCGCCCAGGACCAATGTGTACGGATGCCGCGCTTCGCACATTACAATAATTTTCGCCGATGATTACATTCCTGGCCCCTCCACATAAAGGAAGTGACCTATGAAAAAGAAATTCATACTGCTTACCGCCGCCAGCGCTTGCGCCGTGGCGTTGCAAGTGCAAGCCGCGACCAAGTGGGATCTGCCCAACGCCTATCCCGCATCGAACTTGCATACTCAAAACCTGGAAGAATTTGCCAAAGACGTCAGCAAGTTGTCGGACGGCGAATTGCAAATTACCGTGCATAGCAACGCATCGCTGTACAAGGCGCCAGAAATCAAGCGCGCCGTGCAAGGCAATCAGGCGCAAATCGGCGAAATCCTGTTAACGAACTTTGCCAACGAAGACCCGGTCTACGCCCTTGATGGGCTACCGTTCCTGGCAACCGGTTACGACGCCGCATGGAAACTGTACCAGGCACAGAAAGACTTACTGGACCGCAAGCTGGCCAGTCAGGGAATGGCCTTGCTGTACACGGTCGCCTGGCCGCCCCAGGGCATCTTTGCCAATAAAGAAATCAACGCCGTGGATGACCTCAAGGGCGTCAAGTGGCGCGCCTATAGCCCTGTCACGGCACGCATTGCCGAACTTGTCGGCGCGCAGCCGGTCACTATCCAGCAATCTGAATTGGCACAGGCAATGGCAACAGGTGTCGTCAGCGCCTTCATGACATCGGGCTCGACCGGATGGGACACCAAGGCATACGAATACATCAAGAAGTTCTACGATACCCAGGCCTGGCTTCCGAAAAATGCCGTCATCATGAACAAGAAGGCGTTCGACGCGCTGGACGAGAAGAGTAAAAAAGCATTGCTGCAGGCCGGCGAGGAGGCCGAGAAGCGCGGCTGGGCCTCGTCGAAAGAAAAAACACAGTGGTATCTCGACAACCTGGCCAAGAACGGCATGGAAATCGTCAAGCCTTCGCCCGAACTTATGAAGGGTCTCGACAAGGTCGGCGAAACCATGTTGGCGGAATGGCTGGAAAAAGCCGGACCTGACGGGCAGAAAGTCATCGACGCCTATCGCGCCGGCAAGTAAGGCATGCGTCAATTCCTCGACCGGCTGTACCTTGTGTCGGGTGCGCTGGCCGCTATCTTCACCATAGGCGTGTTGGTGGCGGTCGGCCTGTCCATCGTCACCCGTCAGTTGGGCGTGTACATACCAGGCCTGGCCGACTATGCCGGCTACTCCATGGCGGCCGCAGGCTTTCTTGCCTTGGCGCATACCTTCAAGAGCGGCGAACATATTCGCGTGACACTGGTGCTGTCGGCGCTATCGGCCAGGCACCGGATGCGACTGGACATCGCCGCTCTAGTTGTTGCCTGCCTAATCACCGCAAGCCTGGCCTGGTTCAGCGGCAAGCTTGTGCTGGACTCCTTAAGTTATAACGATGTGTCCACGGGAGACGACGCCACGCCGCTATGGATACCGCAACTGACTATGGCCATCGGCACCTTCATCTTCTTCATAGCCGTGCTGGACGAAACCATAAGCCGATTACGCGGCATACCCGAAATGGCGCAGCCTGGGGACACGCGTTATGAATGAAGCCCTGGTCATCACATTGCTTGTCATATCCATATTCGGCTTTCTTGCCGGCGGTGTCTGGGTTGGGCTGACCTTGTCTGGCACCGCGTGGCTGGGGATGGAGTTATTTTCAAGCCGTCCGGCAGGCGACGCGATGGCAATCACCATTTGGGGCGCTTCATCCAGCTGGACGCTCACCGCCCTGCCGCTCTTTCTATGGATGGGTGAAATACTATTCCGGTCGCGGTT
>CAZONP010000275.1:0-3354 GCA_964581155.1 uncultured Candidimonas sp.
GCATCAGCGCGCTGGAAGGCGACGTCGTCCACCGCGGCGACAGTCACATTACGCTCAGCTTTGGCGAGCTTGGCGAGATCCGCCTGCCGGTGGACGACAACGCACCCGACACGCCTCGACTGGCGGCCAGCTTTCGTCCCCACACCGTTCGCATCGAACCCGGCAACACGCGCGATTCCCGCTTCCATTGGTTTCCCGGGCTAGTCGAGCGCAGTGAGTACATGGGCGGGTACACGTGCTACCACGTCCGTATCGGAGAACAATTGATAAGCGCGCATCAGCCCCACTACACCGGCAACGGCTTATATCCGGCCGGCGCCACCGTATCGGTGGGGCTGGAGCCGGCGCAAATTCGACTGCTGGAGATCCAGGCCTGATGAAACACCATAATGCGTGCCCTTGCGGCGGAATGCCGCGTGCCACGCAATTGGCCGACTGCTGCCAACCCTACGTCGACGGGCTGATCAACGCACCCACCGCCGAGCACTTGATGCGTTCGCGCTATACGGCGTATGCGCTTGGCCGAGCCGACTACGTCCTGGCGACTTGGGCGCCGCAAACCCGCCCAGCCAGCCTGGCAATCGATCCACCCGACACACCCCATGCCGTGCGATGGCTGGATCTTGTAGTGCACAGCCACACGCAGCTTACGCCCACGCAGGCCCAAGTCATGTTCACAGCAAGATATCGGGAAGGCGGACGCGGGTACCGGCTAAAGGAACATAGCCGCTTTCTACTGATCGACGACAAGTGGTATTACTTGGACGGCGACGTGGATTTCACCGCCTGAACATTTCACGCCTCGCCGCTACGCGGCTTGCGCTTGCGCCCCACTGCGAAATGGTCGTATATAGGGTCGGGAATTAGCGCAAGCAACTTGCCCACGACGCCCATTTGCCACGGAATCACTTTGTATGTCGCGCCGCGCTCGATCACCGCGACGGCAAGCTCCGCGAAGCGCGGGGCCGGCATCAGGAATGGCATCTTGTAGGGGTTGAGCGCGGTCATGGGGGTGGCAATGAAGCCTGGCGCAAGCGTCACCACGCGAATGCCCGAGCGGCACAATTCGACCCTAAGGCTTTCGCAATAGGCCCTGACAGCCGCCTTCGAGGCGCTATACGCGCCCGCGCCCGGCAGGCCGCGCACCGCCGCCACACTGGCTATGCCAACCAGGCGGCCATGGCCTTGCTGCTTCATGGAAGCAATGAAGGGCTCGAAACTGGCAACCGTAGCGTTTAGATTGGTGGCCACAATTGCTTCGAAGACACGGTAATCGTCGGGTTCTTCCGTAAGCGTGCCGGCACTGATGCCTGCACTGGCAATAACCACATCCACCGGGCCGCCAAGAAGAAAGTCGCGCGCCGCCGCGTGCAAGGCATCGCGATCCCGCACGTCGAGCCTATAGATCTGATGCTCGCCGGGAAGGCTGGCTTGCAAGGCAAGCAAGGCATCGTGGCGGCGTCCGACCAGGGCCAACTGAGCACCTTGCCGCGCGTAGACCGCCGCCAAAGCGGCGCCTATGCCGCTGCTGGCGCCGGTGATGAAGACGCGCTTCATTCCTTGCTGCCCTTACTGGGCCGGCAATCCGGCATGTAGTTCCTGCAGTGAGTACACCTTCAAGCCGCCACCCTGGCGAATGTACTGCAGGCCTTCAACGGCCGCCCGGGCCCCTGCGATGGTGGTGAAAAAGGTAACGCGTGCCGCCAAGGCGTTGGTGCGTATGAGACGCGAGTCCGCAATGGCATTGCGGCGCTCTTCAACGGTGGTGATGACAAGGGCGATCTCACCGTTCTTGATCATATCGACAATATGCGGACGGCCCTCGGTTACCTTGTTGACGGCCTCGACCTGGAGACCCGCCGCCTGTATGGCGGCCGCCGTTCCTCGCGTCGCCACGACATTGAAGCCCAGGGCGATAAGCCCGCGTGCCACTTCAATGGCGCGCGGCTTGTCTTGTTCGCGCACACTGATAAACGCGGTGCCCGATTCAGGCAGTAGCACGCTGGCGGCCAATTGCGACTTCACGAAGGCCTCACCGAAGCTTTCACCCACGCCCATGACCTCGCCGGTAGACTTCATTTCCGGCCCCAGTATGGTGTCAACGCCAGGGAACTTCACAAAGGGGAAGACTGCTTCCTTGACGGAGTAATACGAAGGAACGATTTCCTTGCGTATGCCTTGTTCAGCCAGGGTCTTGCCTGCCATGGCTCGAGCCGCGATCTTGGCCAGCTGCAGTCCGGTTGCCTTGGACACGTAGGGTACGGTGCGCGATGCGCGCGGGTTCACTTCCAGTACGTAGACGTCGCCGTCCTGGATCGCGAACTGGACATTCATCAGGCCTTTCACGTTCAAGGCCCGCGCCATGAGCGTCGTTTGCCGCTTGATTTCAGCAATGGCGTCTGACGACAGGGAGTACGGCGGCAAGCTGCAGGCGGAGTCGCCCGAGTGCACGCCGGCCTGCTCGATATGCTCCATGACGCCGCCGATAAAGACGGTTTCGCCGTCGGCGATACAGTCGACATCGACTTCCGTGGCGTTATTCAGGAAGTGGTCCAACAACACGGGCGAGTCGTTGCTGACCTTTACGGCTTCGCGCATGTAGCGCTCGAGGTCTTGTTGCTCGTGGACGATCTCCATGGCGCGGCCACCCAGCACGTAGCTGGGCCGGACCACCAATGGATAGCCGATCTCGGCGGCGTGCGCGAGGGCTTCGCCTTCGGTGCGCGCGGTGCGGTTTGGCGGCTGGCGCAAGCCGAGCTTGGTCAGCAGCTTCTGAAAACGTTCGCGGTCTTCGGCCACGTCGATGGATTCGGGGCTGGTGCCTATGATGGGCACACCATTGGCTTCGAGAGCGCGCGCAAGCTTGAGCGGCGTCTGGCCGCCATATTGCACGATCATGCCTACCGGTTTTTCCTTGTGCACGATTTCCAGCACGTCTTCCAGCGTGACCGGCTCGAAATAGAGGCGATCGGACGTGTCGTAGTCGGTGGAAACGGTTTCCGGGTTGCAGTTGACCATGATGGTTTCATAGCCATCCTCGCGCAGCGCCAGCGAAGCGTGCACGCAGCAGTAGTCGAACTCGATGCCCTGCCCGATCCGGTTCGGGCCGCCGCCCAGCACCATGATCTTGTCGCGGTCGCTCGGCTGCGCTTCGCATTCCTCCTCGTAGGTGGAATACAGATAGGCGGTGTCGGTCGCGAACTCTGCGGCGCAGGAGTCCACCCGCTTGTAGACCGGGCGGATGCCGAAGGCGCGACGCAACGCGCGGATCGCAGCCTCGTCGGTGCCGACCAGTTGCGCCAGGCGCGCATCGGAAAAACCCTGCCGCTTGAGCGCGAACAGGCGCGGCTTGTC
>CAZONP010000276.1:0-2055 GCA_964581155.1 uncultured Candidimonas sp.
GACGAACGGATAAAGCTGCTGGGTGAACATGGCGAGCTTGTCAAAAGGCATGGCGCGCTTGAAGAGCAGTGGCTGGAACTGCACGAACAGCTCGAAGCGCTGACGTAGTTGGCGCGAACCTGATTCATGTACCAGTGGATGACAACGCGCAAGACCTAGTCTTGCGCGCTACGCGCTAACCCATGATCGATTAATTGCTAAATGCTTTGATCGACTCATCCTTCAATACATCGGTCGTCAGGCTTTTCTCGATCCAGTCGAACGACGACTGGCCGGAGGGAGGAGTTACCAGTTCCGCCGGGATGATCATCATGTTGTCCAGGACCTTGAAGCCGAATTTATCGCTCTTCTTGGTGACGCCGAATAGCTGGGCTTCCAGCGCCTGGCCGTCTGCACGATGCATCTTCACGTCACGGCCAAAGCCCTTGAAGGTGATGTCGTGCATGGCGGCTGCGACTTGCTCGGTTGTGGGCCACTCGCCCTTGTTGTCGGCAATCGCCTTCTCGTAGCCTGCCTTCAAACCATTAAGCGCCTGCACCATGTGGTACACCGAGTAGATCGGATAAGCACCGGTTTTATCATGGAATTTCTTGATGAATTCCTGGTGCTTCGGGTCGTCTTTGGTTTCAGGATGCTGGAAATAGTGGTCGCCGCGTGCGCCAATAAGCACACCTTCCGGTAAGGAATCACCCAGACGCTCCAGTGAGCTCTCGGCCAACGACAAAACGAAGGTGGAATTCTTGAACAAGTTGCGCTGCGAGGCCTGGCGTACGAAGTTGTCCAGGTCGCCGCCCCACGAAGTCGAAAGGATCACGTCGGGTCGCAATGCTTGAAGACGGCTGATTTCCGTGGAGAAATCAGCTGCACCAAACTTGGGGAACATTTCCGCAACGATCTTGACATCAGGCTTGAATTTCTTCAAGGCGGCCACGAAAATGTCACGCGAATCCCGGCCCCAAGCATAGTCTTGATTGACGATGGCCAATGTCTTGAAGTCCGGCTTGACCTTCATAAGGTACAAGACCTGAGCCACCATTTCCGTAGTTGCATTGGCTTCGGTACGAACCACGTACTTCAGTTCTTTTCCTTCCAGGGCCTTTTCGGTGCCGCAGTCCCACATTACGTTCAAGACTTTCAGGTCTTCCGCGACCGGCGCAATAATATTGCAGTGGCCGCTGGAAATGGCCGACAGCATTACACGCGTTCCGCCCTCTGCCAGGCGCCGGTATTCGGAAAGCAGCTTTTCGCCACCGCCGCCTTCGTCGATGTAGCTATGGGCGATCTGCACGCCGCCAATACCGCCATTTGAGTTCATATCGGCGATCAGGATGTCGGCCGCATCGCGCGCCGGCACACCGAAGACGGACGCCGAACCCGACAGATAGGTCGAGATACCGATATTGAGTTCCTTGGGCTTGTCAGCCGCCAGCGTCAAGGTGCTGGCGCCAGCCAACAACGCAGCTCCCAACAAGCCTGCAAGTTTATGTTTTGTCATTAATGTCTCCGTACCGCTGTTGTGGTGAAAAAACTTCAAAAAACAATGGCGTCGCGCAAGCTGCTGCCCGATGCCAAATGGTCAAACCCCTCGTTGACCTGATCTAACGAAAACGATTTGCCCAATAACTGGTCGATAGGAAGCCGTCCTGCCTTGTACAAATCGATATACCGCGTGATGTCGATAGCTGGCACGCCCGACCCCAGATAGCTGCCCCGAATCTCGCGCTCCTCACCCACCATCTGGGAAAGGGACAATGGGAAACTGAACTTCGGGTTAGGCAAGCCTGAAGTGATCGTGACGCCGCCTCGGCGCGTCAGTTTGTAGACCATCTCGAATGCCGCAACGGCACCCGCCATATCGAAACCGTAGTCAACATGTCCGCCCGCCATGTCGAACAAGTCGGCATCGCTTTTCACGTTCTTGGGGTTCACCACGTGGGTGGCGCCCAGTTTTTTGGCCAAGGCAAGTTTTTCATCGCTAAGGTCGATGGCCACCACGCGGCGCGCGCCGCCGGCGACAGCGGCCAGCAAAGCGCTGAGCCCCACGCCGCCCATGCC
>CAZONP010000276.1:2155-3347 GCA_964581155.1 uncultured Candidimonas sp.
GACAAATCGGAATGGCATAGGCCGGCGGCCTTTATCTTGATCAAGACCTCGCCAAAGCCGGGTGGATCGAGTTCGACCTGTGTAATGTGCAGCGGCTTGCTGTCGGCATACGGTGCGGGCAGTCCTACTTCACGCAATAGAGCGGCATTTATTTTCATGAGTAACCCCTTAGACCGTGCGGCCGCCATCGACCGGGAATTCGACCCCGGTGATGAACTCGGCGGCGTCGCTGCCAAGGAACAAAGCGGCTGCGGCGACGTCCGACGGCTGGCAGAAGCGGCCCAGCGGTATGGACGAAACGAATTTTGCCCGGTTCTCCGGTGTGTCGGGCAAACCCATGAAGAGTTCGAACATGCCGGTAATGCCCATGACCGGGCAAATCGCGTTGACGCGAATGTTGTCGGGCCCCAATTCCACAGCCATGGACTTGGACAAT
The DNA here is from genome assembly GCA_964581155.1 of uncultured Candidimonas sp. Lineage (GTDB taxonomy): Bacteria > Pseudomonadota > Gammaproteobacteria > Burkholderiales > Burkholderiaceae_B > Pollutimonas. The sequence continues at coordinate 2,592 of CAZONP010000276.1, forward strand.
ACATTGACCGCGCCTTTGGTGGCGTTGTACCAGCTCAGACCGGGGCGCGGACGGATCCCCGCAGTGGAGCCAATGTTCAAGATAACGCCCTTGCCCTGCGCGCGCATGACGGGAACGACCGCCTGGCTCATGTAGTAGATGGATTTCACGTTAATCGCGAACATGCGGTCGAACATGTCCTCATCGACATCGAGCATGGGCTGGTTCTTGTGCGTGATCGCGGCATTGTTGACCACAATATCAACCGAGCCAAATTCCGCCTGGCATGCTTGTACGAGCATATTGACGTCTTCGCGGTTGGCGACGTCCACTTTCAGCGCCAGCGCGACACTGCCAATTTCGCTGGCGACCCGGTCGGCCGCTTCTTTGTTGATGTCGGCAATAACGACTTTTGCGCCTTCCTTTGCATACAATTTGGCGATGCCTTCGCCGAAACCGCTGCCTGAACCGGTGATGATCGCGACTTTATTTTTTAGTTGACCCATTATTTTCTCCGCTCAATTGTGGTTATTCGCCGTAAAACTGCACGATGGTCTTGGTTGTGCTCATTTCTTCGAGCGCGACGAAACCCTTCTCGCGGCCATGGCCGCTTTTCTTCACACCGCCGAAAGGCAGTTCCACGCCGCCTCCAGCGCCGAAGCCGTTGATGTAGACCTGACCGCACTTCATGCCGCGCGCAACCCGCTGTTGACGCCCGCCGTTTTCGGTCCAGACGGCCCCCAGCAAACCGTAGTCGGTGGCGTTGGAAAGACGGAT
>CAZONP010000277.1:0-3331 GCA_964581155.1 uncultured Candidimonas sp.
TCTGGATGAACCAGTGCGACGCATTTTGCACAAAGCCAATCATGTCGGCATTGGCGGCCACCAGCAAACGCGTCGTGCTTATCGCCCGGGCACCACTCATGCATCCATCCTGGAGTCGACCACACGCATCGTCTTGCCGGTGCGGGAATTGATGGCCATCTGGTCCGGCAGCACCCATTCCAGTGTCAGCGGATGGATGATCCCCTTGTCCGCCATCTCAGCGAACATCGGCCGCACCACCGCCAGGGCGGCACGGATGCGTTCGTCCAGGCCGCATGGAACTTGACCCGGCTGAGCGACCGCGATACGCAAAGTACAGCGGTCGCGCTGTTGTAGATGATCAATCCGCAACTGGAAGTTGATGAAGTCCGGTGCGCTGCCGGCTTGCTTCAACACGTTCTGGATATCCTCGACATATAGCGAGACTGGACCGATACGGGCGCAACTATTGCTGCGACCAAGGACGCGAAACCGCCGCGCGGGCGTGCCCGGCGGATCAATCCAGGCGCCCCGGTCGCCCACCGGGTAGCGGATCACCGGCATCAGACGACGGCGAAAATTGGTCAGGAACAGCTCGCCGCTCGCGCCGGGCTGTTCCTGCGGATTACCGTTCTCGTCCAGAATTTCCAGCACGGTGCTATCGTCATAGACGCGATGCACCCCCAGTTCCGTGCCGGCCTCGCTCCAGCCGAGTTCGCCATAATCGACGCCGGCGATACCGACCGACTGCACCTCGCAAGCGGACAAGACCCGGCGCAGGGCTTCGATCTGATCGGGAAACATGGCCTCGCCGCCATACAGGAACCGGCGCAGCTTGATCGATCCGGGTTGCGCATCCGCAAGCTCCGGCAACAACGCCAGCAAAGAGGTCGGCACCCCGGCCAGGGTATCGATCTGGAATTGCTGGAGAGTCTTGATGATTTCGGGTACCGGGGCCGAACCCGACAAGGGATATTGAATGCCGCAGCCCGCCTGCTCTATCGCGCGGCCGATGAACAGAAAGGAAGCATACAGCTGGCCGCCGTAGAACAGATTGGCGACACGATCGCCGGGCGCCAAACCGCCGCGCCGCATGCCTGCGCCAAAGGCATCGCACAACTGCAGCCAGTCCTCGTTGCTGAAGAAAGAAAATTTCGGGTTGCCGGTGGTACCACCGCTTTTGAATACCGGGCCGGCGAGGTGCGTGCTGGTCAACACCTGATTATCGGCAGGCGTATTGGCGGACCAATAACTATCCAGTTCCGTGACCGGCAATGCCGTCAACGGCGTGTCGGCCTGCCCAATGGCATCCTTCCAAAGCGCGCGGTAATAAGGCGAGTGCTTTGCGACAAACCGCAAGTGCGCTGCCAAGGCGGCGGAGCGGGACGCTGGCTGCAAACTCATCTCGGAAATCTCCATTCGTGGTTTCAATTGCTCCGATGGTCGCAAATCGGCTTGAGCTTGCCACTGGCCGCGATCCGTATGAACGCATCCTCGGCAACCGCCACGACCCGGAAACGAAATGCCATTCCCGAGGCAACGCAATACTCCACCTCGGGATAGTGACTGCGGATGCTGTCGGTTGCGCTATCGGCGGTCAACCCATGCCCTTCGCCAATCCGTAATTCAAGAACGACATGCGCGTCTTCCTCGTGCAGGTGAATCTGCGCCGGCCCCGTATAGCCGTGCTGCGCGTCGAGAATGTCGATGAAGCGCCTGGCATTGAAAAAGGGACCGCCCGCCTTGAAGACATCGCCGATGCGGCCCTGGATCTCAAAGCGGGGATCGCCGCGCCCGCAAGCGCAGCCAGGTTCCAGCCAGCGGCCGGTATCGCCGATTTCATAGCGCTGAATGGCCGGCACGGCGCGCATCAGGGGCGAGGTCGTCAGCAAAAGCCGGCCGGTTTCGCCGGCGGCAACTGGCGCATCGCCGTTCAGCTCGACGATTTCCATGCGCTGCACCGCCGCCAGCAAATGATGCTCGCCGCCCTGGCAATGCGGACATTGATAACCCATCGGGCCGGCGTCGTTGGAACCGTAAGCGGCGGAACGGATCAGCTCGACGCCGAATGTCTGGGTCAGCCGCTGGCGCTGGCCCCGCGTCATGGCTTCGCCGCCGTAGAATACCTTTTCGACGATGCCGCGCAAGCGCTCGCCTTCGTGTTCGAACAGCGCCATCAGGTGCGAGGGAGCGCCAATCAGCGCGTTAACCTTGAGCTGGACGATGGCGTCGGCAATTTCTGAAAAATCGCTGATCAGAGCCATGGGCACTTGGCGCGCCCGCAAGGTTTCCAGAATGCTCCAGAAGCTGATGAAACTCCCGTACATGTGCCCCGCAGCGAACAAGTTCATGACGCGGTCCTGCTCGGGCTCCAGCCCGGCCGCCACCAGTCCGTGCGCGGCAGCTGTCATTTGCTCATGGTAATCGGCCCATGAAAAAGTGGAAAATACAGTATTGCCGCTGGAGCCGCCACTGCGAAACACCAGGTCGGGAATGCTCGGCAGAAGCGGCAATTCCTGGAAATCTTTCTTGGTCATGATGGGGCCGCTGGGCGGCGACGCTGTTTCGGGCGTCTCCAACTCGGCCAGGCTACCGATGCCGCGCGCGGCCTCCGGCGCGTCCAGCGAGACGCGCCGCGCCAACTGCTGCAAGGCATAGACGCCGTCATGCGGCGCGCCCAGGTAGCTGTCCGTCATTTCGCCGGGTCGGGCGATCCGCGTTACACCGGCGGCGAACAAGGCGCGCGTGAGCGGCGCCAGCGAAGCCAGCCCGCAGGCCAGCCCGCAGCTTTGCAGCCAGGCGCGCATGGGCCTAAGGGTCGCCACCAGATCCGCGCGCCGCACCGCCTTGAGCCAGATGCTGCGATACAACGGCGAAGGCCGAAGCCCCGGGCGTTGATCGACGATGATGCGCCAGCGGCCGCCCTCGTCTTCCAGGATACGGGTCAGGTCCAGCGCCTCCTCCGCCCGCGCCACACCCAACACCATTGAAATTTCAGCCTGTGCCGCCGCGTCGGGCAACTGGCCGGATATCGTTGGCGATACTTGGGTCAGCTGTGCCGCCAAATCATCGGCAAAGACCTGCAGCTGATCGTCGCTACCCTCGATGAACACGGTTTGCGGGCTGGAACAGGCCTGTTGCTCCAGCCGGCAGATATCCTGCGCAATACCGGTTAGCGCAGCCGCCCGCGCAGCATCGTCAGCCAGGCAATCAGCCGCAACATAGCCGAAAGACAGCTTGTGGCCCCAGGTGACGATGCGCGCACCGGGCGGCGCCATGCGGCGCACGGCGGCGATCGCGGTTTCGCCCCCCCAGGCGGAGATGGCATCGGCATGGGCAAACAGGGCTTGCA
>CAZONP010000278.1:0-3304 GCA_964581155.1 uncultured Candidimonas sp.
AACTGGGTGCAACGCCTTTGGCGCGCATCGTCGGCCACAGCCAGCATTCGCAGGAGCCGGGCTGGTTCACCACCGCGCCGGTCGCCGCCATCCAGAAGCTGTTGACCAAGGCTGGCTGGACGGCAGACCAGGTCGACTTGTACGAAATCAACGAAGCCTTCGCGGTCGTCACCATGGCCGCCATGGTGGACTTGAAGCTGTCGCATGAAAAGGTCAATATCCACGGCGGTGCCACAGCACTGGGCCACCCTATCGGCGCTTCCGGCGCCCGTCTGCTGACGACCTTGGTCGGCGCGCTGCGTAAAACCGGCGGCAAGCGTGGGATTGCCTCTTTGTGCATAGGCGGCGGCGAAGCCGTTGCCTTGGCTATCGAAATGGTCTAAGCCTGTTGGAGGCGCCGTCATGAACACGGCGCCTCTGTTTTGCGTTTTTAGGAATAGCAATGCCCGTAATCGAATCCCGGATCAATCCGCGGTCACAAGCGTTTATCGATAACGCCCGCGCCATGCAGGTACAAGTCGACGACCTGCGCAAACAACTGACGCAAACCGCTTTGGGCGGCAGCGCCTCGGCCCGAGCCAAGCATCTTGCGCGCGGCAAGCTGTTGCCCCGGGACCGGGTGGAACGCCTGCTGGATCCCGGCACCCCCTTCCTGGAATTGTCGCCCATGGCGGCGCACAATGTGTACGACAACGCCGCCCCGGGCGCCGGCCTGATCACCGGCATAGGCCGTATCGCAGGCACCGAGTGCGTGATCGTGTGCAACGACGCCACCGTCAAAGGCGGCACCTACTACCCGCTGACGGTGAAGAAGCACCTGCGCGCGCAGGAAATCGCGCAGCAGAACAATTTGCCGTGTGTATACCTGGTCGACTCCGGCGGCGCCAATCTGCCGAACCAGGACGAGGTCTTCCCTGATCGCGAACATTTCGGGCGGATCTTCTACAACCAGGCGATCATGTCGTCCATGGGCATCAGCCAGATCGCAGTGGTCATGGGTTCCTGCACCGCCGGCGGTGCGTATGTGCCCGCCATGAGCGACGAATCCATCATCGTGAAGAACCAGGGCACGATCTTCCTGGCCGGCCCTCCGCTGGTGAAGGCCGCCACGGGTGAAGTCGTGACCGCCGAAGATCTGGGCGGCGGCGACGTGCACACCCGCTTGTCGGGTGTTGCCGATCACCTGGCCAACAACGATTTGCATGCGCTGTACCTCGCTCGCAATGCGATTGAGCGCCTGAACCGGCACAAACCGGTTCAATTGCGCCGCAAAGCGTTCGCCGAACCCTTGCATGACCCGCAGGAACTCAACGGCATCATCCCCAGCGACACGCGCAAGCCGTACGATGTGCGCGAGGTCATCGCCCGCGTGGTCGACGGCTCCGAATTCGACGAGTTCAAGGCGCGTTTCGGCACCACACTGATCACCGGCTTCGCTCATATTCACGGCATGCCCGTGGGCATCATTGCCAACAACGGCGTGCTGTTCTCCGAAGCCGCGCAGAAAGGCACGCACTTCATAGAGCTGTGTTGCCAACGCAAGATTCCACTGGTGTTCCTGCAGAACATCACCGGCTTCATGGTCGGCAGGCGTTATGAAAATGAAGGCATTGCACGCCACGGCGCCAAGATGGTAACGGCCGTGTCGGCTGCCGCCGTACCCAAGTTCACCATTCTTATCGGCGGCTCCTTCGGCGCCGGAAACTACGGCATGTGCGGGCGCGCCTTCGGTCCCCGATTGCTGTTCATGTGGTCCAATGCCCGCATCTCGGTCATGGGCGGCGACCAGGCCGCCGGCGTCCTTGCCACCGTGCGCCGCGATGGCATCGAAGCCAGGGGCGACACCTGGAGCACCGAGGACGAAGAGGCATTCAAGGCGCCCATACGCGACCAATACGAAAAAGAAGGCCATCCGTATTACGCCACGGCGCGCCTGTGGGACGACGGCATCATCATGCCCGCCGACACCCGCCGCGTCCTGGCGCTTGGCCTTTCCGCCGCGCTCAATGCCCCAATCGAGGACACACGTTTCGGCGTGTTCCGCATGTAATTCCCAAGGAGTCGATGTGTTCACAACCTTACTGATTGCCAATCGGGGCGAGATCGCCTGCCGCGTGGCTGCCAGCGCCCATCGTCTGGGCCTGCGCACGGTTGCCGTGTATTCCGACGCCGACGCCAATTCACGCCATGTGGCCGCGTGCGACGACGCCGTGCATATTGGCGGGTCCGAGCCGCGCGCCAGCTACCTGCGCGGCGACGTCATTCTGGAAGCCGCGCGCCGCACCGGCGCCAAGGCCATACACCCAGGCTACGGCTTCTTGTCCGAAAACGAAGGCTTCGCACAAGCATGTGCCGACGCCGGCATCATCTTCGTGGGCCCGCCCGTCAGCGCGATTGCCGCCATGGGCAGCAAGTCGGCCGCCAAGACCCTGATGGACAAGGCCGGCGTGCCCCTCGTGCCCGGCTACCACGGGGACAACCAGGACCCACAATTCCTGAAAGAGCAGGCCGACGCCATGGGCTACCCTGTTCTCATCAAAGCCAGCGCGGGCGGCGGCGGCAAAGGCATGCGCATCGTCGAGTCCAGCGCCGCCTTCGCCGAGGCCCTAATCTCATGCAAGCGCGAAGCCGCCGGCAGCTTTGGCGACGACAAGGTCTTGATCGAGCGTTACCTCACCAAGCCGCGCCATATCGAAATCCAGGTCTTTGCCGACACTCAGGGCAACTGCGTCTACCTGTTCGAACGCGACTGTTCGGTACAGCGCCGCCATCAGAAAGTCATCGAAGAGGCTCCCGCGCCCGGCATGACCGAAGATCGCCGCCGCGCCATGGGCGAAGCCGCCGTCGCCGCCGCCAAGGCCGTGGGCTACGTGGGGGCCGGCACGGTCGAGTTCATTGTCGAGCCCGACGGCCGCTTTTATTTCATGGAAATGAACACGCGCCTGCAGGTGGAGCACCCTGTCACCGAAATGATCACCGGTCATGACCTGGTCGAATGGCAACTGCGTGTGGCAGCCGGCGAGCCGCTGCCTGTCACACAAGACGAATTGTCGATCACCGGCCACGCCATCGAAGCTCGGATTTATGCCGAGAATCCCGACAACGGCTTCCTGCCATCGATCGGCACGCTAAGCACGCTGAACTTTCCCGCCCACGTGGCGTTCCAGAACGGCGACATACGCGTGGACGGCGGCGTGCAGGCGGGTGACACCATTACACCATTCTACGATCCCATGATCGCCAAGCTGATCGTTCGCGGCGCGGACCGTGATCAGGCTCGCGCCCGCATGGTGCAGGCGTTGGG
>CAZONP010000279.1:0-3290 GCA_964581155.1 uncultured Candidimonas sp.
GCAGCGTCAGGAACAGGCGCCGTTGCCGCCATTGCTGCTGCCAGGCCAATGTGCCTGGCAGGGTGTCGGTTGGCATTATTGCAGTAGCTTGAGCCGGCTTTTGGCCGTTTCGGCTGACGATGTCTCCGGGTACTCTTTTACGATGCGCTGGAGGCTGGCCTTGGCGCCGGCCATGTCGTTGATTTCGATCTGGCTGGCGGCGATGACCAGTAGCGCATCGGGTGCGCGCGGGTCTTTGGGAGCCGCCTTGATCATGCCGTCCAGGCCCTGGATAGCGCCTTTGAAGTCCTTGCTGGCGTAGAGACTGCTGCCGCGGTAGAAGCGCGCCTCGGGCAATAGCGCACTAGTCGGATAGGTCTGGATGAATGTGGCCAGGCTGGCTGCCGCTTCTTTGTATTTGCCGCCGCGAAACAGCTCCATGGACGCTTCATATGCCGTTTGTTCCCGGGGGTCGGCGACAGTGGTGGTTGTGCCTGACGCTTCCTGGCGCGCACGCGCGTCCAGCTCGGCTTGCCAGTTCAGTTTTTCCATCTGGCCCCTGATGGTGGTCATTTCGTGCTGCAGGTTTTCCAGCTGATCGGCCAGTTGCATGCGGGCCTGACGATTTTGTTCCGTGACCTGCTTAAGCTGTTCGCGTAAGTCCAGGATGGCCTTGCGTGCGTCATCGTCGGCAAACGCAAAGGCAGGTGCGGAAAAAACGGCAGACAAGGAAAGCGCTGCGACGAGCATGGCGGTGCGTAGTGGCGGAAGGTAAGCGCTCATTTTGGGCTCCGTTCAAATAAAAAACGCCGAGGCGGAATGCCGCCACGGCGTTATAGCGACGAGTGACTAGATATTATTGTTGGTAGACAATATCTGCACGACGATTTTCCGCAAAGTCGGCTTCGGTGTTGCCCAACGCTTTGGGCTTTTCCTTACCGAAGCTGATCGCTTCGATCTGGTTGCTGTTGACGCCCAGCAGGGTCATCATACGCGCAACGGCGTCGGAACGGCGCTGGCCCAATGCCAGATTGTATTCCGATCCACCGCGTGCATCTGCGTTGCCTTCAATGCGAACCTTTTGCTGACCGTGGCCGGTCAAGTAAGAGGAATGCATTTCAACCAGGCTGCGGTATTGTTCAGGGACACTGTAGCTGTTGAAATCGAAATAGACCGACCGCTGTTGGGCAAGAGGGCTTTGCGGATTGAACGGGTCCATGATCTGCCCCGAACTGGCCGAGTCCGTACCGCTGCCGGTGGTGCCGGATTGATCCAGGGGGACGGAGCTACATGCTGCCAAAGTGGCTGCAATGGCGGCTATAGTGAGGCTTCTTGCGATGCGCGAGCTCATTTAAGGTTCCTTTGAAAAGAGTCACACTGATTAATTGGTAAATGGTCCCCAGGTTGGTTCGCGTACTTTCCCGTTAAGTGCCGACAGCGTTTGGCGGACTCTGCCGTCAACTGAAGTAACGGCTAAAACGCTGCGACCACCTTGCACGGAACTATATAGGATTTGCATTCCATTCGGGGCAAAACTTGGTGACTCGTCGTCAGGGCCGGCGGTTAATAACTGCTCGGATCCAGACGCCAGGTTTTGTATTGCAATCCGGAATGCACCATTTCTACGTGTAACGTACACCAGGTTGTTGGCATCGGGCGAGATGGCCGGTGAGATATTGTAACTGCCGCTGAAGGTAATTCGCTGTGCGTCTCCGCCGCTTACAGGCACGCGATAAATGTGCGGACTGCCCCCGCGATCACTGGTGAAAACGAGCGAAGAACCGTCTGGTGTGTACTGCGGTTCGGTGTCGATCAGAGGAGAACGCATTACCCTGCGCAGGCCAGATCCATCCGCGTTGATGGTGTATATCTGGGAGATGCCGTCACGAGACAGCACGATAGACAACTGCTGTCCGTTTGGCGACCATGCGGGTGCGCTATTGTTGCCCTTGAAGTTTGCGATGGGGACGCGCTGTCCGGTGGCCAACGTCTGCATATAGACCACGGGCTTTCCGACCTCGAAGCTGACGTAGGCAAGGCGCTTGCCATCCGGAGACCATGCGGGTGAAATAATGGACTGCTTCGAGCGCAACATTACCTGCGGGTTCTGTCCGTCGGCGTCAGCAATTTGTAACTCATAGCCGTTGCCAGTTTGCAACACATACGCGATGCGCGTCGAGAATACCCCCCGAACGCCGGTAATCTTTTCGTAGATGCGATCCGCAATCTGATGGGAAATTCGGCGTAATTCTTTCTCGGTCCCGCTGAACGATACGCCGTCCAATTGAGTTTTGCGCACCGAATCCACAAGGCGGTAGCTGACGTTGTACTGTCCGCCGGACTGTGTGACTGAGCCATAGGCCACATAGTCGGCGCCGCGAGTGCGCCAATCGTCGTAGGTAATGGCGCTTTCGGCGTTCAGGTTTGCTCCGGTCGCGTTGACCAGCCGGAATTGACCGGACCGTGTCAGGTCGGCCCGGATGACCTCGGCAATGGCTTGCCCTTGTGCGTCGCCGGCGAAGTCGGCGGTGGCAATGGGGTATTGCGTAGCGCCAACGCCCGAAATATCGACGCGCAATTGGGCGTTGACGGGGCGAGCGGCAAGCAGGGTGACCGCAAGGACAAGAAGCCCCAGCGTCCACGCGCGCCACGGCTTGGACGCGACCAGTTTGACTGTAGCGACGGCTGTCATATGTTATCTCCTGTTAGTCATACATTAGGTAGTTGCCCGTGATAACCGGCGGGTAGTTGCCCGAAGGCGGTTTGGGGAACGGTGAGCATCCCTGTATGCCCTTTCTGACCGCTTCGTCGAAGCGGGGGTTTCCAGATGATCGTTGGATTTCAACGCCTTCCACTGTCCCGTTGGGCGAGAGTCTTACTTCGTATTGTACTGTCGGGTTGGCGCTGCCTTGGCGGGGCGGTACGTTGTAAACCACACGTGGCCGTACGCATGCGCGTACCTTCGACGCATAGCCATTGTCGGTGCCTCCGCCGCCCGACTGGTTTCTGTCGGCCGTACCGCCTGGCAACCCCGCAGCGCCCAGCGCATCGTCGCGCATGGCCTTACGTATGGCCTCGCGCTTGGCAGCGGCAGCTTTCGCGGCCGCTGCCTTCTTGGCCGCTTCCTCTTTAGCCCGCTTTTCCGCAGCAGCTTTTTTCTGGGCGGCTTCTTTCGTGGCGGCTTCCTTGGCTGCCGCTTCTTTTTCGGCAGCTTGCTTCGCTGCAGCGGCTTTCTGGGCCGCCGCCTTCTCGGCGGCTAGCTTTTCGGCGACCGCCTTTTCAGCAGCGGCCTTTTCAGCAGCGGCCTTTTC
>CAZONP010000280.1:0-3248 GCA_964581155.1 uncultured Candidimonas sp.
GCGGGTAGCCGACAAGGTTCAGCTTGCTGCCACCATCGTCGAAGCTGGACTGGTAAACGGTAACACCCTTGAAACGCAGCGGTTCATTGACTTCGATTGTCTGTTCGAACTTCTTGCCGGTGTCCGGATCCGTAACTTCGACTTCGCTCTTGAAACTGCTGGGCATGCCGGTGGAGTAATAGTCCACCACGAACTGATTCAGCTTCAGGCTGAATGGCAATGGCTGAACCAGGACCCCGTTATCGACACTGATAATGCCGTTGCTGCTCGAGGCCCCATCCGGCACCAGCAAATTGGCGCGGAAGCTGGGATTGTTCGGTGACAAGCGGCCCGATTCGGGCACCTGTGAAATAAGCATGTTTTCGGTAATGGGGACTTTTCCGCCCAGCCACACCTGCAGCCGCACCGGCAATTCGCTGTCGAGCAGCCCGCCAACGCAAATGACGACAATGGCCGTATGCGCGAAAATATAGCCCAGCCGATTGGCACTGCCCTTCTTGGCGGCCAGCATGATGCTGTCGCCGTCGTGGCGCAATTTCGACTTATATCCTTGCGAGCCCAACCAATGCTGAAGCCGCGACAGGCTTTCCGCCGGCGTTGCAGCGGTGCTTGCTTCCACGCGATGATGAAACGAACGCAAGCTGCTGGCGCGTATGTATTCGCGGAACGAGCGCGCGTCGCGCAGCATTTTCGGCGTATTGCGAATGACGCAGATACTGGTGGAAAAGACCAGAAACGCCATGATCAACAGGAACCACCAGCTATTGTAGATATGCCAGATGGAAAACTTGTCGAAGATGGCAAACCAGTAAGGGCCGAACTTGTCGATATACGTATTGCTGGCCTGGTTCTGCTGCAAGACCGTCCCGATCAGGCTCGCCACGCAGATGAACATTAGCAAACTGACGGCGAACCGCATGGAGCCTAACAGTTCGAAGACATCGGCGCCAAGGCGACGCGCATGGGAAGTAGGTTTCACAGTGCAAACTTATAGAAATGGGGGATGCCCAAAGACAGCATCCCCCATTTTAGACCGAGCCGCGCGGAAGAGTTCCGCGAAACCGTGTCGAGTTAACGCAGGCCAGCCGCGTAATCGGCTACAGCGGCGATGTCGGAGTCGGACATGCGGTCGCCGATGTCGTGCATTTGTGCGCTATTGGCCCGATCGCCGCTACGGAACAGCTTGAGCTGCTCGGTAATGTAGGCGGGGTGTTGGCCGGACAATCGGGGGTAAAGCCCAGGCACGCCTGCGCCATTGGGCGAGTGGCATCCGGCACAGGCCGGAACTTTGCGCTCGGGCAAGCCGCCGCGCCAGATCTTTTGGCCGCGTTCCATGGTTGCTTCGTTGGTGGCGGTGGCCGCCGTCTTGGGATCCAGGGGCTGCTGCGCCAGGTAGTACGCAATGTTCTGCCTGTCTTCCGGGGTAAGCGGCGCGGCGAACATGGTCATGACGGTGTCGGCGCCGCCAGGGCCGCGGCGCTGCGCCGGCGTCTTGTCGTCTTTTGGCTTGAAGTCCGTTAGCTGCTTGACCAAATACTCGTGCGACATTCCCGCAAGATTCGGGTTGACCGGAATGACACTATTACCCGCTTCGCCATGACAACTGGCACAGGCAAGAATGCCACGCGCGGCGTCGCCATTGGCATAAAGCTGTTCGCCTTTGGCGGCATCGGGCTTGGCTACGGCCACATCGGCGGCATAAGCCATGGAAACTACGGAGGATCCCAGCAGCAAGCCGCTGGCAACTACTATTCTGGAAAGCATGCGCTTCATGAAGACCTCAACGATCGCTATTCGACCCGGTGCCATGGACACCACTATGAAATGCCAGATCCCCATAAAATTGCCCTCAGGGAAAATGACGCAACTGTTTCAAACGTGCGATTATACAATAGCACCTACATTTACCCCTTCCAGGCAACTCCGTGTCCATACTGCATCGCGCATCATTCACCGTTTCGGCGGCCCGACTCGACCAGCTCCCCGAACCCACCACCGCTGAAGTCTGCTTCGTCGGCCGTTCCAATTGCGGGAAATCGTCGGCAATCAATGTCCTGACGAACCAACGCCGCCTGGCCTTTTCCAGCAAGACCCCCGGGCGCACGCGCCTGATCAACCTGTTCGGCATACCCGACCCGGTCGATCCCGACGCCCACCTGGGCTTTCTGGTCGACCTGCCCGGTTATGGCTATGCCTCGGTGCCAGTCGCAGCCAAGGAGGAATGGGCTGACGTCCTGGGCGGGTACTTGCGCAGCCGCACGTCGCTGGCCGGCATTGTATTGCTCATCGACATCCGCCGCGGCGTCACCGAACTGGATCGGCGCCTGGCCAACTGGATCGCGCCCACGCGCATTCCCGTTCTTGCCTTGCTGACCAAAGCCGACAAGTTCCCCTATGGCCAGCGCATCAAGGCCGTCGCCAAGGTCAAGCAGGAACTTGCCGATATCGGCGCGCTCAACGCCATGCCCTTTTCCGCCACAAAGCGTATTGGCCTGGAAACGGCCACCGCCCAAATTGAAAACTGGATTTCTCCAAAGGTTGTTCCATGACATCGTTTATTGTTAGCGCCGATTTCCCGGCCTCCCGGCCACGCCGTAATCGCCGCGATGAATTTTCACGCCGCCTGGTACGCGAAAATGTCCTGACTGCGCACGACTTCATTTACCCCGTATTCGTCATCGACGGCCATGGCATCCAGGATCCTGTGCCGTCGATGCCCGGCGTGGTCCGCTTTTCGCCCGATACCCTCATGAAAGCGGCAGAGCAGTGCGTGGCGCTGGGTATCCCCGTCATTGCCTTGTTCCCCGTCATCGACGCCAGCCTGAAAACGCCCGACGGCATTGAAGCGGCCAATCCCAACGGCCTCATACCGCGCGTCGTGGCGCAACTGAAGAAACACTTTCCAGAGCTTGGCGTGCTGACCGACGTGGCGCTGGATCCGTACACCAGCCACGGACAAGACGGCCTGATCGACGACAACGGCTATGTGCTCAACGAACCCACCGTGGCCATGCTGACCCGTCAAGCCCTTACCCAGGCACACGCGGGAGTCGATATCGTGGCGCCCAGCGACATGATGGACGGACGCATAGGCGCCATACGGCAGGCCCTGGAAGCGGACAATCACATTTACACCCGGATCATGGCGTATTCAGCCAAGTACGCCAGCGCCTTTTATGGTCCGTTCCGCGATGCGGTCGGGTCGGCGGGCAATCTTGGCAAGTCCGACAAGTTCACGTATCAAATGG
>CAZONP010000281.1:0-3242 GCA_964581155.1 uncultured Candidimonas sp.
AATACCGGGTCCAGGCATCGAACGAGCTCTCCGCCACGCTTTGCTTGTGGCGTCCTCCCGTGCGCCCGACGGTGCTGATGACTTTCGACAGGCGCGCCAGGTAGTCGGTCGGTTCGATGACGCCCGAACGCAGCAGCATCAGGTCGTCGTAGTACGACGTGAAGCCTTCAAAGACCCAAAGCAGGCGGGTGTGATTTTCGCGGCTCAAGTCGTAGGGCGCGAAGGCGGCCGGCTTGATGCGCTTCACGTTCCAGGTGTGAAAATATTCATGGCTGACCAGTCCGAGGAAGTTCTGGTAGCCTTCGCCGGCATCGGTTTTTCCAATGACCGGCAAGTCGGTGCGCGACGCCATGAGCGCCGTGGAGGCGCGATGCTCCAGGCCGCCGTAGCCATCGCCCGTTACCATCGTCATGAACACGTATCTGTTGCTGGAATCGAGAAACGGCGCGCGCTTCGTTTCAGATTCAAAAAACTCGATTTGAGCTTCGCAGATCTGTTGGGTGTCGGCCGCGACACGCATCAAGTCCAGGTTGGGAATAACCCCCGTGAATACCATTTCGTGCACGGCGCCATGGGCTTCAAAGCGCACCACTTGCGGCGTTCCCATTTCGATGGGGTGATCGATCAGCGCGTCGTAATTGGGGGCGGTGTACATGCCGAAGCCATGCCGCTTGGCCGCCTCTGGGTGGCCGTCGGCCTCGGGCATGCTCGTGTACACCTTCCACTTGCCTGTATGCGGCGGCGGCGTAAGCCTGACGTGGCACGCCGCATCGGTTTGCCCCATGACGCTCAGGAATATGCTTGTGCCGTTGAAAAAGGCATGCGATTCGTCGAAGTGCGCGCCGCGCACCGACAAGTCCCACGCGTAAACCGTATAGTCAAGCACCAGCGGGCCTGCGCATGGCGCGCAGCGCCAGGTGTGATTGCCGGTCTTTGACACGTCAACAATTTGCGCACCGCTACGCGCATTAATGGTTTCGACCTGCCGCGAGAAATCTCGAATAAGATAGCTGCCAGGTATCCATGCTGGGAGCGATAATTCCTGCCCACGATCGTCGGGATTGGGGATCGTCAATGACACCTGCAGCCGATGGCCGACGGGATCATAAGGCGTTACGCTGTAAAGTATCGATTCTTTTTTCATTCCTACATATTACTTTGCAACAAGGAGACGGCATGAATTCGCCATTGGTAAAAATAGAGGTTCGCGGTCGCGTGGGCTTGCTGACGATAGACCGGCCCAAGGCACTGAACGCACTGAGCAACGACGTAATCGACGAACTGGCTGTAGCCATGCGAAATTTCGATGCCGATGAAAATATAGGCGCCATGGTCCTGACGGGTAGCGAAAAGGCCTTTGCCGCCGGCGCGGATATCGGCGCCATGCAAGACTTCACCTACATGGATGTCTACAAGCAAGACTATCTGGGCGGAAACTGGGAATCCCTTAAACGCATACGCAAACCGATCATTGCGGCGGTGGCCGGTTATGCGCTGGGTGGCGGCTGCGAGCTGGCAATGCTTTGTGATTTCATCATCGCCGCTGAAAATGCGAAATTTGGCCAGCCCGAGATCAAGCTTGGCGTGATTCCAGGCTTTGGCGGCACCCAACGCCTGCCACGTGCCATCAGCAAGGCCAAGGCCATGGATCTGGTGCTGACCGCCAGAATGATGGATGCGGCGGAGGCCGAGCGCGCAGGGTTGGTGTCGCGCGTGGTGCCGCTGGAGCGCCTGCTTGACGAAGCCATCGAAGCGGCGACCATTATTGCGTCCATGTCGCTGCCGTCCGTGCTTATGGCCAAGGAATGCATCAACATGGCGTACGAGGGGTCGCTCAATGACACGCTCATGTTCGAGCGTCGCAATTTTCACGGTCTGTTTGCCACCGAAGATCAGAAGGAAGGAATGACTGCTTTCATCGAGAAGCGCAAGCCGGACTTCAAACACAAGTAGGTAATCGGATCAAGGGCGCTGTGGCAGCATGCCCCAGCGCCCTTGATCTATGGTGACCGTTGCGTTTGCTTAGTTGCAAATAAAAACGCTATACTCTCTGAGTTTGCCGGATTGAAAAAAGCATGGGTATGGATACCGACACAAAACTCGTGCTTACTGATCAGGAACGCACAGCAATACGGCGAAGGGCCAGTAATGGTATTCTTCGCACCCTCGTGGCACAAGCGGTCATGGCGGGCATTGCAATCCTGATCTCGGGCCTTGTTTCTGGAAGCGCAGCCGCAGTTTCCGCCTTGATCGGCGCGGCGGCGTACTTTGTGCCAAATGCGCTTTTCGCGTTGCGTTTGCTGATGGGGCTTTTCAGTTCCGCCCAATCAAGCCCAATCACGTTTTTCGTGGGCGAGGCATTCAAGCTGGGATCGGCGGTCATGGTGCTTGTGGCTGCCGCGTGGTTCGGCCGGGATTGGCTGGTATGGCCCGCGTTGTTGTTTGGGTTGTTGTGCGTACTAAAGGGCTATGTGCTGTTACTTGCGTTTCGCAAGCTGCCGTAGCGCCACAAATTAATTCACCGGTCCTCGCGGGCCGGGTCGCAAGCTTACAGGATAAGGTTACAGATGGCTGCTGCTAACGGTATTTCGCCCCAGTCTGAGTACATTCAACACCACCTGGTTCACTTGAACAATATTGGTGAGAAGCAGTCGGAAGTCGCCAACTTCAGCGTTGTCAATTACGACTCCCTGTTCTGGTCCATACTCATGGGCCTTATCGTGGTCTTTGTGTTGTGGCGTGCCGCTAAAGCCGCCAGCGCCGGCGTGCCGGGTCGTTTCCAAACCTCGGTCGAAATGCTGGTCGACATGGTCGAAGAGCAGGCAAAAAGCATTATTCCCAACGAAGTGTCGCGCCGTTTCGTGTCGCCGCTGGCGCTTACTGTGTTCCTGTGGATCATTCTAATGAATGCCCTGGACCTGATACCCGTCGATCTCCTTGCCTCCATCTTCAGGCTCACGGGACTCGGCGACGAACACCACGACGTGTTGTATTACCATCGCATTCTCCCCACCGCTGACCTGAACGTGCCCATGGGCATGGCGCTGGGCGTTCTGCTGCTCATGTTCTATTACGGCATGAAGATCAAGCATCCGGGCGGCTTTGTCAAAGATTTGTTTACCGCTCCCTTTCACGCTCCTGGATTCGCCGGTCTTTTGCTCGCGCCATTCAACTTCCTGTTGAATTGCATCGAGTACGCCGCGAAGTCGGTCTCGCTCGGTATGCGGTTGTTCGGCAACATG
>CAZONP010000282.1:0-3233 GCA_964581155.1 uncultured Candidimonas sp.
GCTACGCTGCTGAAAGAGCAGGCCTGATCACGATCTGTTCAGGACACGGCCCAGAATGGCGCCAAACGACGCCGCGTTCTTGAACCCGACAACGCGCGCGTCGTCCAGTTCGCTTCCACCGGCATCGAAGAAAATGATGCCCGGCGGGCCGAAAAGGCTGAAACGCTTAAGCAAAGCCCGGTCTTCGGGCGTGTTCTTAGTAACATCGGCCTGCAGCAACAAAAAGCCAGACATCTGCCGCGCCACATCGGGGTCACTGAACGTGAACTTCTCCATCTCGATGCACGACACGCACCAGTCCGCATAGAAATCCAGCATGACCGGCCGGCCGGCGCTTGCCAGCAGGGCGTCAAGCTGCGCCACCGACGTCACGCGCTGGAACGGCGGGTGTATGGCCGTTGCGCCAGGCGCCTGGCCGGCCGGCGTTGCCGCCGAAGGCTGCGCTGCGCCAGCCGAATACACCGTCAGCGGCGCAAGCGGACGGAATAATTCGCGCCCACCGGCCGATACGCCAACCACCAGAATGACGGCCCACAAGGCGAGCAGCAAGCCCATGGATTTATTGAAGAACGGACCAGCGCCGGATCCGGCACGAATAGGCTCGAACGCCCCCAGCATGGCGGCGCTCCATAGCGCAAGAAACGCCCAGCCCAGCATCATCACCCAGGCAGGCAACAGGGAATACACCATCCACCAAGCGGTGGCGAGCAGCAATATGCCGAAGAAGCGTTTGACGCCGTTCATCCAGGGGCCCGCCTTGGGCAGCAACGCGCCCGAACTTGCGCCGACGGCCAGCAACAGCAAACCTTCACCCCAAGCCATGGCGAAGAGTGCCGTGCCGCCCAGAACCAGGTCGCCCGTTTGCGAGATGAACAACAACACGCCCGCCAAAGGCGCCGCGACGCAAGGACCCACGATGAGCGCAGACAACATCCCCATCAGGAACACGCCGCCATACCTGCCGCCCGGTATCCGCGCCAGGCGCGCATTCAGCGCAGTCTGCATGCCGGTGGGCGCCTGCAGCGTGAAGACGTCGAACATGGCCAGGGCCAGCAGTGCCAGCAACACGGCGAACAGGGTTAGCACCCAAGGCGTTTGCAGCCATACCGCCAGACTGGCACCGATCAGGCCTGCCGCGACCCCCAGTGCGGTGTAGACCAGGGACATGCCCAGCACGAAGACCGCCGCTAGCGCCAGCCCCCGTAGCCGTGACACCTTGCGTGCCTGGCCGGCGTCGCCGGCAACGATGGCCAGCAAAATGGGAACCATGGGCAGCACACACGGGGTGAATGACAGCAACAGGCCCAGGACCAGGCATAAGCCAATGACTTCCAGCCACCCGGCGCTGGCCAGATAGGCGGCGAATCCGGTGTCGCCCAGCTGCAGCGCACCGCCGAAGCCCGTGGCCGCCGCAACGACCCCGGCGTCGGCAGGGGCGCCAACGGCCGCAGCGCTCTTTGCACCGCGCGGAATTTGTGTCGCCGGCCCGGGCACCTGATCTGTTACTCCCGGCCCGCTTGCCTGGTAGCCGGTGAGCGTGGGCGTGAGACGGATTTCCTGCGTCATGGGCGGATAACACAGACCTGCGTCGGCGCAGCCCTGACTCGTTACCGAGAAGCTGAGCGGGCCGGCGGCGCCCACCTGCAGCGGCACGTGTATGGTCACCTGGTCGTAGTAAACCTCCAGGTCCTTCTCGAAAGTGGGATCGTACGTGACAATACCCGCAGGAAACACGGCCGGCCCTACCAGGCTCGGATCGGCGTCCGGGGTGACGGCAAACTCGAAACGTTCGCGGTACATGTAGTACTGCGGCGCAATCTTGAAGTGAACGTCTATCCCGGCTGGCGCGGCGATCGCCGCGGAGAAGGCAAACGCTTTCTCGGGATCAAGGAATTCGTCTTCGGCGAGAGACGGCGCCGGGTATAGGAAGGACAAGGCTAGCATGACGCTGGCAAGGGCGACGAAAACAACGTGCGAGGCACGGGCCATGGGCGACATTTGAACTTCCTGAACAGCGGCGCGTTGCGCCTGTTAGTGTTGCTTGAGCGCTATTACGAAGAGCTTGCGCCCCGCACCCACTCAAGATAGCTTGCCAGGCCCGCTGTAACGGGCAACACAAGGACTTCCGGGACCTGGTAAGGGTGTAGCTGCTTCAGGCGCCCGACGAGCGCTGCGGCCCTGGCCGCTGTCGTCTTCATCGTTAACGGAATTTCTTCTGCGCCTTCCAGCTTACCTTCCCACATGTACATGGACAATCCTGGCGGGCCAAGGTTCACACAGGCGGCGAGCCCTTCTTCGACCAGCACATGGGCAATGCGCTTGGCAAGCAGTGCATCGGGTGCGTTGCTGACGACGATGACGACGTCGTCGCAGGCCATAAGATCGTCCGGATTCACAGACGTGAGCGAACCGGTGACATCGGCGGCCCGTCGATCCGGCGGTGTATCGTGAGTCAAGACGTGGTCCAAGGCAATTGGCGACACGGTCATTCTACCCAAAAAAAACGGGCCGCAAGGCCCGTTCTTATGTACTGCGGCGCTTATTCAGCGTCGACTTCCTCGACTTCGGGGCGGTCGACCAATTCCATGAATGCCATCGGGGCATTGTCGCCCTGACGGAAACCCATTTTCAGTACGCGTGTATAACCGCCGTTGCGCTCTTTATAGCGCGGGCCGATTTCAGCGAACAGCTTGACCACGGCGTCGCGGTCGCGCAGGCGGGCGAATGCCAGGCGTTTGTTTGCCAGGCTGGGCTCTTTGCCCAACGTGATCAGGGGCTCGACTACACGGCGCAATTCCTTGGCTTTCGGCAAGGTGGTCTTGATGGCTTCGTGCGTGAGCAGCGAAACAGCCATATTGCGGAACATGGCAAGACGGTGACTACTGGTGCGATTTAATTTACGCAATCCACTACGGTGACGCATGATGACTTCCTTTGAATCTAGTTAACGGATGACTCCGTTGGTTATCCGGCTCTTCTATCAGCAATGCTGCGGGCCGGGTTCGGGCGGGACTTTACCACAAATTACGGACGTTCAAGACCAAGCGGTGGCCAGTTTTCGAGCTTCATGCCCAAGGTCAGGCCGCGTGCGGCAAGAACTTCCTTGATTTCATTCAACGACTTGCGACCCAGGTTAGGCGTCTTGAGCAATTCGTTTTCCGTGCGCTGGATGAGGTCGCCGATGTAGTAAATATTTTCGGCTTTCAGGCAGTTGGCGGAACGGACCGTAAGTT
>CAZONP010000283.1:0-3199 GCA_964581155.1 uncultured Candidimonas sp.
CGGGACCGACAGCGTCGTCTGCATTGGCGGATAGCAAACACCGGTCGGGTCGTTACAGCCTTGATAGGACACGCGGATGCTCAGCGGCTCGGACATATGTCCGGCGACCCGATTCAGCGTGATGGGTACGGGGACGGATCCGTAGTACACCTGGACCTGACCGAAAGTTGGATCGTCCTTCAGGTCGCCCACGGGTAGCTGGATGTTGCCGATCGACACTCCGGTCGTGCCCTCGAGGTCGAACCCGATTCGATCCCGGTAGAGATAGTAGCCATCCGCCGCCGTGAACGTCGCAATCAGCGTATCGGCGTCGCGCGCCTCGACCGACACTTTGAATGCTTCGTCTGGCGGCAACAGCTCCTGCTCAGGGCTGTCGCCACCGAACCAAGCACGCACTGAGCCGAAGAACCCCTGAGCCTGGGCCGTAGAGGCCAATGCCGCCACAACTGTGGAGCGAACCCCTGCGTCGGACGGTTGTGCGGCGCTAACACCAGGTAGCCACGCCAGTGCCAGCACAAGCGTGGCAATAAAAAAACGGACAGATTTCACTTCAACTACTCATCATCCAGAGCATCATGATGCCCATAAAAACAAAGGCCAAGACTGCCATGAGCCCAATCACAGCCAGTGAAAAAACAACTACTCGTACGAGTTTTCCTTTCATGACCGGCTTGGAATTAAAGCGCTTTCTCGTGGTCCAGAGGACGGTGGTTGCCCTCCGTATCAGCCACGTCCGGGATTGGCACTAGCCTAGAGTCGCCCTTCTTTGTTCCGTGCTCGTCGTGACATGAATGCATTCCTTTCATCATGAAAAGCATCATCAGGGGACAGATCAATAAAAATAGGAACGGGCTTACCGACAGAATCAGCTCACGCGCGCCAGGCCACGCCACATAGGCTACGGCAACCAGCACGGCCAGCCCAAGCCCAGCTTTGAGCATCATCTTCATATCGCATTTCATCGTAGGCTCTCCTTGAAGTCACATTCGCCCGCGATCATGTGCGGTACGAACGACGGATCCACTGTAGCTGTTGGGTGGTGTCAGAGAGATTGCGCGGACATTACAATTTTGTAATGGCCGCGCCATGTTGGCGTAAGCAATATCGCGCTAAAGTCCAATATCAAGGAGCAGGTTCGCCGCAGCAAACCTTTCCACCATTATCATCTATATAAGCGTGCGGCTATGAAATTACTGGTTGTTGAAGATGAGGTCAAAACCGGCGATTATCTGCGTCAGGGCCTTATCGAGTCCGGGTTCATCGTTGACCTTGCGCGCACGGGGCTCGATGGGCACCACCTCGCCCTAACCGATTCATACGATTTGATTATCCTCGACGTCAATCTGCCCGACGTGGACGGTTGGCGTATCGTGCAGGCGCTGCGCAATGCCAAATCTACAACACCGGTACTCTTTCTAACGGCCCGGGATAGCGTGGAAGACCGTGTCAAGGGGTTGGAGCTGGGTGCGGATGACTACCTGGTTAAACCGTTTGCATTCTCGGAGTTGCTTGCACGAGTCCGCACGCTGCTGCGACGAGGTTCCGCCCCTGCCCTCCAAGCTCAATTACAGATAGCCGACCTTGTGCTGGATATTCCGCGGCGCCGGGCGCAACGGCAAGATGTGCGCATTAATCTGACCAACAAGGAGTTTGCCCTGCTCGAGCTCTTGGTGCGCCGTCAAGGCGAAGTGTTGCCCCGTTCGTTGATTGCTTCCCAAGTGTGGGACATGAATTTTGACAGCGATACCAACGTCATCGATGTGGCGATTCGGCGGCTACGCGCCAAAATTGATGACGACTATGAGCCTAAGCTAATTCACACGGTGCGCGGCATGGGATACATGCTCGACGTGACGAGCCCAACCGAGTAAATGAAACGCCGCCCAGCCTCTCTCGCTGTACGGCTCATCGTCTCGATCGGGGCGGTCATTACGGTCGTGCTTCTTGC
This sequence comes from uncultured Candidimonas sp., assembly GCA_964581155.1. Classification (GTDB taxonomy): domain Bacteria; phylum Pseudomonadota; class Gammaproteobacteria; order Burkholderiales; family Burkholderiaceae_B; genus Pollutimonas. Next base: position 1,949 of record CAZONP010000283.1, read on the forward strand.
ATTTGGCTTCGTTGTTGAGCGATCAATCAATAATCACTTTATTCAGCAGGATGTGGACGAACTCAACGCGGTCGTCAAGGCGTTGGAACACACAGTGGTCACTTTACCGGCCAATATCGCACCTGCCGAGCTCGGAAGTCGGTTTTCCCTTGCCGTGTCCGGCCACCATAACGTCCAATACCGCATTGCCTCCGATTCCGGCACGCCGATTTACGCGACGCCAGGCTCCGGCCTGGATCGATTTGCTGAACTCGCACGCCCTGTAGACAAGATAGATATCGACACTGTCGGCATATGGAAGGAGCATGGATCGACATTCAGGGGAGCTGTGCTTCGCACCGGAACGGACGCCTCGCCTGCGTCGCGAAGCTTGACCATTGCGGTCGCCACAAAAATCGATTTTCATCTGCATTACCTTGAGAGCTTTCGGGACTACCTTCGGATTATCACCGTTACCGCCTGCTTGATTGCGATCCTGGCTACCTGGTTAGCGGTGTACCAAGGCCATGCGCCAATACGGCGTATTAGCCGCGAAATGCGCAAGATTACGTCCGATCAGCTACATATCCGCCTCAAGCCTGACGCTGTGCCTTCTGAGCTAGTGGAGCTGGCCCTTTCCTTTAACGGCATGCTCGAGCGGCTGGAGGACGTCTTTCGCCGTCTATCTGACTTCTCAGGCGATATAGCGCATGAACTTCGCACGCCCATCACCAACCTGAAAACCCAGACCGAGGTGGCGCTTTCCCAGTCGCGTGACGTCCAACAGTACCGTGAAATTTTGTACTCCAACCTCGAGGAGTATGAACGCATGGCAAAAATGGTCAGCGATATGCTGTTTCTGGCGCAAGCGGACAACAACTTGCTCAAGCCTGAACTCGTCAATATCGACCTCCAGGCAGAGATACGTATGCTTTTTGACTACTTCGGTGCGTGGGCCGAAGAGCGTGAAGTGGATCTTAACGTCGTCGGTCCGCAAGTGTGCATGCTGGGGGATCGGCTAATGATACGCCGCGCATTGAGCAACTTGATATCGAACGCGATCCGATACACGCCCGCGGGCAGTACCGTTACCGCAGCGCTAGAGACTGAGGCCGCGAATGTCCGGGTCTGCATTCGCAACCCTGGCTGCCCCATCCCTGCGGAGCATATAGGTCGCATTTTCGAGCGCTTCTACCGGCCCGACGCATCCCGACAGCGCAGTGGCGAAGGCGCTGGTCTCGGCTTGGCAATTGTTAAGTCGATTGTAGAGGC
>CAZONP010000284.1:0-3186 GCA_964581155.1 uncultured Candidimonas sp.
TCGACGACGCCGCAGCGCTGCTTATGTCGCCCGATCAGGCAACGCGCTTTCGCGAGAACCTGCGGCTTCGCATCATGACCGCGCAACTGGCCCTTATGATGCGTCAGCCGAAGATCTGGATGTCGGAAACGGAAGCCTTGGTGAAGGCGGTGGAAAGCCGCTACGATCCGCGTTCACCTCAAACGCGTCAGGCATTGAAGATGGCGCGCCATATGGCTGACACCTCCATAGACGTCAAGCTGCCAACGGTTGCCAACAGCTTGCAGGCCGTCCAGGCGCTGCGCGAAGAAAGCGCCAAAGCAGCTGAAAACGGAACGGTCGGGTCCAGTGAGCCTGCGCAGGACGAAGCTGCGCCAGCCGAGCAGCCGGCCCCGGACGCCGATGCCGTGCCTTCGACGCCACAGGGGTAAGCAATGAGAACATGGTTCTGGACCCTACTGGTATTTGTTGGCGCTGTGGCGCTGGCGTTGGTGCTGCGCGAGCATAGCGGTAATGTGCTTATCGTGGCGCAGCCCTGGCGCATCGAACTCTCGCTGACCTTGGCCATACTTCTGGTGCTTGCCAGTTTTCTTGTCTTGTATATAGTGTTGCGTGTCCTGGCCTGGATAGGCGGTGGACCAGAGCGTTTCCGCTCGTGGCGCAGCTTGCGGGCGGAAAACCGGGATTACAGCCTGCTGGAAAGCGGCTGGATCAACGTGCTGGAAGGCCGCTACCCGGAAGCACAGAAAGTACTGACCAAATTACTGAATCGCACGCGCTCGGGCAGCCGCAAAGTATTGGCCGGACTTGCTTCGGCGCGTGCCTCCCATCATCAGGGCGACTTCGCCAAACGGGACGAAGCCCTGAAAATTGCACAAGAGGGTGCGGGAAGCAATCAACGCTTGCGCGAAGCCACCGCTACGGTCGCAGCTGAAATGTACCTGGACCAGAATCGCCCGCAAGATGCATTGGTGTTGCTGCAGCCATTACAGGACGCCAGCTCGCGTTATTTGCATACCACGCAGTTGCTATTGCGCGCACACCGTCAATTGGGCAACCACGACCGCGTTTACGAACTGACGCGCTTATTGTTAAGGCGTGGCATTCTGCACAAGTCTGAAGCGGTCCAGCTTATTGAATTGGCCACCGCCGCGCGTCTTCACGCCGCCGGCGCCGACGGCTTCAAGACCATCTGGAGCGACCTGAAAGCCGATGAACGGGCATTGCCCGACATCGCGCTGGCGGGTGCAGCCATACAAGAGTCACTAGGCAATTACGACGAGGCATCGAAGATACTGGAAGCGGCCATTGCCGTGCGGCTGGAACCACGCTTGCTCAGCGCCTATTCGCAATGCCCGCCGGAACACGTACCGCGCCGCTTGAACAAGGCGGAAGCATGGCTTAAGGCCCACCCCGACGATTCGGCCTTGCTTGCCGCCTTGGGGAATCTTTGCCTCACCGGCGAGCTGTGGGGGCAGGGCGAACACTACCTGTTGCGCAGCATGAAAATACGCAGCGACATCCGTATTCATGCGTTGCTGGGCAACCTGTACGACCGTCTTGGCCGCTCGACCGACGCCATGACGCATTGGCGCCTGGCTTCGGGCGTGGCGGGCGTCTTGCCCGTACTGCCCACCAGCAGGGCGTTGCCCGCTGCGGATACGCGCGGCGACCCCACGCTTATCGATGTTGAAATGGTGCCCGAAGCACGATCACTGCCCGATTCGGTCGTGCCCATGGGCGCCAGCGCCGCCGACTTCGATCACGAACAAATCGACACGGTGGTGGTCCATCAAGCGGTCCCGGACAGTGCGCGAACCGCTAAAACCGACACCAGCCTGGACGATTATTTCGACAGCGCGCCCATACCCGGCGTCGATGTGACGCAAACGTCGGATCGGCCGCGCCGCGGCTCCGGCCACCGCTAACCCATTTTTTACTATTCCATTCTATCCTTAAGGTTGAACACAGCATGAGCTTAGACCGCGTACCCGCCGGCAATAACTTGCCTGATGAATTCAATGTCATTATCGAAATCCCGATGAATGCGGACCCGGTCAAGTACGAAGTGGACAAAGATTCCGGCGCCGTTTTCGTCGACCGCTTCATGCTCACCGCCATGCATTACCCTTGCAATTACGGCTATATTCCGCAAACCGTTTCGGACGATGGCGACCCGGTCGACGTCCTGGTCCTGGCGCCGTTCCCCATACAAGTTGGCGCCGTCATTGTTTGTCGCACTGTGGGCGTGTTGCACATGGACGACGAAGCAGGTGGCGACGCCAAGCTGCTGGCCGTGCCAATCACCAAGCTATATCCACCGTACCGCAACATCAACAAGCCGGAAGACATTCCGCAAGAAGAACTGGCCCGTATCCAGCACTTCTTCGAGCACTACAAGGACCTGGAGGCCGGCAAGTGGGTCAAGGTCAAAGGCTGGGAAGGCCCGGAAGCCGCACTGAAGGAAGTGCTGGACGGCGTCGAGCGCTATGTAAAGGGAACGGTCTAAATGAAGCTGGCTATCCCGGCACCAGCGGTAGCTGCCATTCCGGTGGCTGATTCGGACACTTGGTTTCCCGTGCGCCGGGTGTATTGTGTTGGCCGAAATTATGCGGCGCACGCCAAGGAAATGGGCTTCACCGGTCGTGAGGATCCATTTTTCTTCAACAAGCCGGCAGACGCGCTGCTGCCCGTCGCCGATGGGCAGACGGGGAACATGAACTACCCGCCCAAGACGTCCGACCTGCAGTACGAGGTCGAGCTCGTGGTTGCGCTGGGCAGTGGCGGGCGTGACCTGACACCCGATCAAGCCGCCAGCTGCATCTGGGGATACGCCATTGGTCTGGACATGACGCGCCGGGATCTTCAAGGGCAAGCCAAGAAACAGGGGCGCCCCTGGGAAATCGGCAAGGCATTTGACGAAGCGGCGCCCGTGGGGCCGTTGCACCCTCGTGACAAGGTCGGTGGGCTGGACGCGGGGGACATCTCCCTTAGCGTCAACGGCGAACGCAAGCAGTCGGGCGACTTATCCGACATGATCTGGAACGTGTCCGAAGCCATTGCCTATTTGTCGGGTCTTTTCGAGCTCAAGGCCGGTGACATCATCTTTACCGGCACACCCGAAGGGGTCGGTCCGGTGGTGGCGGGCGACACCATGGTGGGCGCCATTGCGGGCCTGGGCGAACTTCGCGTGAAAGTTGCCTGATC
>CAZONP010000285.1:0-3182 GCA_964581155.1 uncultured Candidimonas sp.
CGGCTTCAGAGTTAAGCAGCTGCCACACCTGCACCGCAAAATCAGGCTCCTCCGCATCCTCCCAAATATTAGGCTGGTCGCTGAACCACAGGTCGGTGCACTTCCGAACCTCATCCTCAACCTTCTCCGCATTCGCGGAGCGGCCGGGCGCTGCCGACAAGATAGCTTGCCAGATTGGACTGGTTATGTTGCCGGGATCCTGGGAATCTTGAGTTCGATCGAGTATCGACTGGAATTGTTGGTGGACTGCCTCCGGTACGCCCACGTCGGCAGCGGGCTGGAGATGCGCAATCGCCCATATATCCATCAGACGAATGACGCGGCGCGCCGTGACTTTGACGCCGGCATGGGCCAATATGCCGACCACATAATTCTCGGCGTTGGCTTGCATTGCCCGCAATCGTCGCGCGAATCCGGTGTCCCGCGATTTCGCCAGCCAGAGCAGACGCGCCAAGCGCATGTCAACCGCCTCTGCACGCTCTAAAAAGTCTTTCCGCCGCTGTGCGAGTTGGTCAGCCTCGCGTCCAAGGGGCGCAAAATCCTGATCCAGGGACTTGGCGATCTCGGCCTGGAGTTCGGCAAGCGTATCGACCCGCTCACAGAAGATCAGCGTCTTCCTCCCATTGCGGTAGTTTTCGATGGCGCGGCTCGTAGTGGCACGCAGGGAACAAGCGCTCCAGCGCGAATTGCTTGATCGTCTTGCCTTGCAAGGCCGCCAGCGCCTTTAGCCTTTGGTGTTGCTGGTCCGTGACGTCGATGGGCCGGCTCAAATGACAAACTCCCGTAAATTCCACAAACCCACATTAGTACATACGCGCGAGCGAGGCTACCGCCTCGACTCACGATGGGCTGTTGCCTCATGACGGCATGGTGCATTAATATGTCAAATATATTAGACATTAAAGAGGCCCTGTGATGCTCAATCTAACGGATATCGGCGCCGTCGTTCACACGAGGCGCAATGCTTTGGGAATCTCTCAAGGTCGGCTTGCCCATTTAAGCGGCTTATCGCGTCAAACGATCAGCGGCCTGGAAAGCGGGGCGTTGCAGGATCTTGGCTTTAACCGGGTCGCGCAGGTGCTCAATGTCCTGGGTTTGGATAGCGTTGCGCCAACCACCAGGGCGCGGCGCGATAAAAATGGTCTCTGGATGGCCGCCAAAACGGCCAGCGTCAGCTATAAGTACGAGCTGGACCCCATCACGTTGGCGCGCGCCTTGGTGACCGGCCAGGTGCCCAGCCAGTATCTGGCTCACATTGCGCATTTGCTGGATGAAGCACCCATCCCTGTGCTTGTCATGGCGGTGGAAGATGCCGCGCAGCGTGAGCATGTCGCGCCACGCCGCATCTGGGGCAATATCGCCCGCCTGGCCAAAGACCTTGGCTTGGCCAGGCAGCAGGTACTGGCATGAGCGCTCCCCGAATGCTGCCCGAGGGTCCGTGGACGGCGCTTTTCTCACGGGCGGTGTATTTGCTCGATGACCTGAGCATGATCGGAGGTCTTCCGGACCCGTTCTGGACGTTCGGCGGCGGCACGGTGCTTATGTTCCGCTACGATCATCGCGCCAGTAAGGATATCGACATCTTTGTGGCCGACCCCCAGTATCTGGGGTATCTGACGCCAAGGCTAAGCGACAAGGCGGCGGAATTGACCTCGCAGTATGTCGAAGACGCCAGTTCCTACGTTAAGCTTCAATTCGACGAAGGGGAGATTGATTTTGTGGCGGCGCCCAACCTGCTCGATAACGCATGGGAATGGTGGGAGATACAAGGAAATCCTGTCAGGGTCGAGCGTCCCGCGGAGATTATCGCCAAGAAAATGTACCATCGCGGCAATCAGGCTACGGCGCGAGACCTGTTCGACTTGTGTCTGGTGATTGAACGCGAACCGGACGCGCTACGCGAAGCGGCTCCATTTTTGATCCGATACCGTGACGTATTTCTGGCTCGGATCCAGCAGCCATCGCCCGTTCTGCGTGCTTCATTCGAGGCCATCGATACACGCGCCTACACCCCAAGCCTAGCGCAGTGTGTTGCCGTAGCGAGCGCCTACATGGAGCGTCTTTAGAACCGTCGAAAAAGGTCGCTTCTGCTGACGGTGCGTCCTTGGCCGACCCTTGCGTCGTTACCCCACGCCGCCGGGTCAGCGCTCTTGCGGGCAATCATGCGTAGCAACCATTTAATGGCGTAGCCCGCCGCGCATAGGACCGCATGGATTGCCTCCCCAATTTGGCCTTTCAAATGACAGCGATCCATTCGATGATCGCTTTTTAAATGACCCGTCCACGCCGCGATAGCCCGGGTCGGTGTAGACCGTGGCGGGCTCAACGCCGGTGTCTTGTAGCAAGATGCTGCTTTGCTCCAGTTGCTCGGCCAGCGTATGGCCATCGTACGGATTGCCGGGGAAGCTGCCCGAGTTTTTCTCCCGCGTGTAGAAGCTTACGCCCCGACTTGCCAGCTGGATGTAGCGTCAGTACAGTAAAATGCGGGAAAAGCAAATCCTGCAAGGCACCACCGGGGCGACGAAACCCAAGCGGATCTATGGCCTGTGGGGTGCGGTCCAATATGACGTATTCCGAAAACTGCATCATCATCTTTTCTCTTCTTCTCTCGTTTCGGGTGGGCGGTCCACGCGTGTCAGATACTTCATCCTTAACGCGCCAATGCCTGCCGCATTACAAGCGCAATGGCATGAAACTATGGACCGGAGATGCCTCGCGATAAATTAGATATATCCGCCGAGTGCGACAGGTTGAGCCGCGTCGCGCATCGGCCTCAGAGACGATCAAGCCTCTCGAATCTCCATTTGCAGTGGCAACCAAAAACTGATAAGTGCCCTCCAGGGGTTAACGGCAGAATCTAAGGAAACTAAACCGTTCGTTAAAAGCGATTATTAAATTGGCAGATACTGGAAACCCAAGGAAGAATCGGCGATTAATGAGCGTTCCCGGTTTGTCGCGTTCGGCGGCTATCAGGACGATCGCCGAGTCGCGACCGATCTTGATCCGTCACGTCTTTCGCGACGCAGCGGTGCGTGCAGCAGACGCCCTTAACAGACCGCTGCCATTCCTTGACAAGAAAAGCCGGGCTGGGTTTAATAACTGTTATTAACCAGTAGGAGTAACGGCGATGCCGACCAGTGTTGCTCTCAGCCCCCACTTCGAATCCTTCATCCGCAAGCAGG
>CAZONP010000286.1:0-3154 GCA_964581155.1 uncultured Candidimonas sp.
TACCCATGAAAAACCAGAAAATCCGCATCCGTCTGAAAGCGTTCGACTACAAGCTGATCGATCAGTCGGCAGCCGAAATCGTTGAAACCGCCAAACGCACGGGCGCGGTTGTGCGTGGTCCCGTACCGCTGCCTACGCGTATTCGCCGCTACGACGTATTGCGTTCGCCGCACGTGAACAAGACGTCGCGCGATCAGTTCGAAATGCGCACTCACCAACGCCTTATGGACATCGTGGACCCAACCGATAAAACGGTTGACGCCCTCATGCGCCTGGATCTGCCGGCTGGTGTAGACGTAGAAATCGCATTGCAGTAACCTGCACTGTGGCGCCATTGGCGCTTAAGCTAAAAACGCCATGCTATGTAGCATGGCGTTTTTGCGTGATAGACCAAGGAGCCGGGAATGAAGCGACTACAAGTCTTTATTGGCGTGGCCGCATTGATCGTCACGTTCTGGCTTCCGGCACCAGCGCGCGCGCAAGCGCCAACCTGCAATAACGGCCAGCCCATCAGGCTTGCCGACCAAACCTGGGAAAGCGCCACCTTCACCACACATGTGGTGGCGCGAATACTTGCCGAAGCTTACGGCTGCATCATCGAGATCGTTCCCGGGACACCGGCCGCGACCGAATCGGCGCTAACGCAAAACGACCTTCAGATCATCGCCGAACAATGGTCGGGACGTTCGCCCATCATCCAGAAAGCCATAGACGCCGGCAGTGTTCGCATTATTGGCGATACCTTGGCGGGCGGGGCCGAGCAGGGCTGGTATGTTCCCGATTATCTGGTGCATGGCGATGACAGCCGGGGTATAAAGCCCTTGGCGCCCGACCTGAAAACCTGGCGCGACTTGCCGCGTTATAAATCCTTGTTCACCGATCCTGAAGAGCCGGGCAAAGGCCGGTTCCTGAATTGCCCAACGGGGTGGGTATGCGAAAAAACCAACAGCCGCCTGCTTGAAATCCACGGTCTGGACGAACATTACACAAACTTCCGGGCGGGCACCGGCGCGGCGCTCGACTCGGCCATCAGCTCGGCCTACGACCAAGGCAAGCCCATCCTGTTTTATTACTGGCAGCCAGCTGGCCTAATGGCCAAATACAAGTTTCACAAGATAGAGCAAGCGCCGTTCAATAAGGCCTGTTGGGACGCCATCGTAAGCGGCGAGGGCACACTGTGTCCTTCGGACTTCCTGGTCGCCCGGTTGGCAGTGGCCGTATCCGCACCCTTTGCCGAACAGAATCCGGACTTGATCCGGTTCTTTGATCGCATGCAGTTTGAGCCGGCGCTACTGAACCAGATGATATTGAACATGACAGAGACGCGGCGGCCGGGCGACGAGATTGCGATGCAATTCCTGCGCACGCATCATGATGTCTGGGCGGCTTGGCTACCGCCCGATGCGGCCGCACGCCTGGCGGCCAGCCTGGACCTTGAAGCTGTGTCCACAACATCCTCCATCTTCCCCTACTGGTCGGGCGCCGAATTCGTCAACCGGCAACTGATGAGCGTGGTCAAGGCGTATGGGGAAACTTTCCGCGCGGTTAGCGACTTTATGCTGACCGCCGTGCTGCTTCCCGTAGAGCGCGCCATGCAGGCCATACCGCCCTGGGCGTTTCTGGCACTGGTGGCAGCCCTGTCCTGGCATGCCACGCGCAAACCGGTGGCGACCATTCTGTATGTCGTCTGCCTATATGCCATCGGGGTGGTGGGCTTATGGGACAAGCTCATACAGACATTTTCGCTGGTGCTCATCTCCACGCTTATCTCGATTCTGCTGGGCGTTCCGGTGGGCATTATCGCGGCGCGCAGCCGCCTGCTGCGCCGCGTGCTTACGCCTGTGCTGGATGTAATGCAGACGCTGCCCAGCTTTGTCTATCTGATTCCTGTCCTCATGCTTTTTGGGCTGGGCAAGGTACCGGCGCTGTTCGCCACCATCATCTACGCTGCGCCGCCGCTTATACGCCTGACCATATTGGGATTGCGGCAAGTCGATCCCACGGTAATGGAGGCCGCGCAGGCGTTCGGGGTAACGCGCTGGCAAATGCTGACACGGGTTACGCTGCCATTGGCCCGCCCCAGCATCATGGCGGGCATCAACCAGACCACCATGATGGCTTTGGCGATGGTGGTGGTGGCATCCATGATCGGCGCGCGCGGCCTGGGCGAAGATGTCCTGGCCGGCATTCAGACCCTGGATGTGGGGCGGGGTCTGCAAGCAGGCGTGGCCATCGTGATACTTGCGATCGTCATCGACCGTATCACGCAGGCATATGGTCAACCGCGGCGTGCCAGACGCACGCGGCAGCGTCGGGAGGACGTGTGATGCAGGACATCAAGATTGAGATCCGGGACGTATACAAGGTATTCGGGCGCCACGAGGAAAAGGCGGTCGAACTCCTCCGCCAAGGAGCGGACCGGGCCACGGTGCAGTCACAAACACAATGCAATGTCGGTCTTGCCGGCGTCAATGCCAGCATTCCGACCGGACAAATCTCGTGCATCATGGGGCTGTCGGGCTCGGGCAAGTCCACTTTGGTCAGGCACTTGAATCGCCTGATCGACCCGTCCGCAGGCGAAGTTCTGATCGACGGCCAGAATATCCTGGCACTTAGCATGCCCGAGCTGCGTGAGCTTCGCCGCCATAACGTCAGCATGGTGTTCCAGGCTTTCGGCTTGCTGCCGCATATCAACGTCATAGACAACGTGGCTTTTGGGCTGAGCGTGCGGGGTGAGTCTAAAGCGCAAGCACGTAAGACGGCCACGACATGGCTGGACCGGGTGGGCTTGGCCGAATATGCCAAGAATTATCCGGACGAATTGTCGGGCGGCATGCGGCAACGGGTCGGCCTGGCGCGGGCGCTGGCCATCGACGCCCAGGTCCTGCTAATGGACGAAGCTTTTTCCGCGCTCGACCCCCTAATTCGCTACGACATGCAGGATCAGTTGCTGGCATTGCAGCAGCGGCTGCAAAAGACCATCGTCTTCATTACGCACGACATCGACGAAGCCTTGCGCCTGGGACAACATATTGTGATTCTGCGCGACGGGAAGGTAGAGCAGGTGGGCACGCCGGACCAGATTCGGAACAATCCAGTCAATGAGTATGTAGAGCGGTTTGTGGTGCGACGGGCCGGGTAGGGTTCTTTAGTC
>CAZONP010000287.1:0-3133 GCA_964581155.1 uncultured Candidimonas sp.
TCGCGTTGTACGCCTTGGTCGCCCTGCGCCGCGATGACCTGAAGTCCACCGAAGCGGCCATGAAGTATTTCGTCCTTGGCGCTCTGGCCTCGGGTGTGTTGTTGTACGGCATGTCCATGATCTACGGCGCCACGGGCCAGCTCGACCTGGCCCTGATCGCGCAAGTCATCGGCAGCGGCAACGCCGAACGCCTGCCGTTGGTGTTTGGCGTGGTGTTCATCGTGTCCGGCCTGGCGTTCAAGCTGGCTGCGGCACCATTCCATATGTGGACCCCCGACGTGTATCAGGGCTCGCCAACCAGCGTTACGCTTATCGTGGCGGCTGCGCCCAAGCTGGCCGCATTCGCCGTCACCCTGCGCCTGCTGATCGAAGGCTTGCACGGCATTGCCGTCGACTGGCAGCCTATGCTGCTTGTCCTGGCGGTCTTGTCGCTGGCGATTGGCAATATCGCCGCCATTGCGCAAAGCAACTTCAAGCGCATGCTGGCGTACTCGACTATCTCGCACATGGGCTTCGTGTTCCTGGGCCTGCTGTCAGGCGTGACCGGAGAACAGACGATGGCGGGCATGGCCTATGGTTCGGCGCTGTTCTACATGGTCATTTATGTATTGACCACGCTGGTTACCTTCGGGCTCATCCTGCTGCTTAGCCGCAAGGGCTTCGAGTGCGAGGAAATCTCCGACCTGAAAGGCTTGAACAGGCGCAGTCCATTGCTGGCCGGCTTGCTGTTGTTGGCCATGTTCTCGCTCACCGGCATTCCGCCCATGGCGGGCTTCTACGCTAAATTGGCGGTGTTGCAGGCATTGATCGGAACGGGTCAAATCGCCATGGCCGTCGTGGCGGTCATGTTCTCGTTGATTGGCGCCTTCTATTATCTGCGCATCGTCAAGATGGCATATTTCGACGAACCCGTAGGCGAGGTTGAGCCCATCAACAGCGGTGTCGTCACTGGCGGCCTGATGTCAATCAATGGCTTGCTGATCATTGCGCTTGGCATACTGCCGGGCGGCCTGATGGCCTTGTGCATACGGGTCATCGAAGGCTCGCTGACGTTTTAACCTTGGTAAAGAATGAATCAGTCGTTTGCCGTATGGCTACTTATTGCCCTGTCCCTGGTAGCCGCCAACCTTCCCTTTGTGATCGAACGGCCATTTCTGGCGCTGCCCTGGCAGCAAAAAGGGGAGCCGGCGCGCGCGCCATGGCTGGTATGGGCCGTTTCCATTGTGTTTTTTGGCATGGTGGTGGGGGTAGGGTATTTGACGCTGGCGCTTATTGGCGACGCCTTTGTGGCCGCGTCCGACGCGGCATCCGTAGCCCTTTTCATTGGCAAGATTGTCCTGGTGGCCGGGTTGGCCGGTTTGCTGCTGGCATGGCCCGGCATGCGCAACCGTGGCTGCGTCGTGGAAAAGTCATTCTTTGCACGTCTGCTGGAATTGATCGTGTTTTATTGCCTGGTCGGAATACTGGGCTTCGCCTTCGAGTCCAACATGGGCAGCTTGTTCGGTAAAACCTGGGAATTCTACGCCATCACGTTCAGCCTTTTCCTGGTATTGGGTTATCCGGGGTTTGTTTACCGGTACCTGCTTCGTCGCCGGAAGGCGCCTGCAAAATCGCCATGGTCGGCGGCGTAACCAAGGGCAGGTTGGCGGCGCGCAGTCGGCGCAATACATCGAACAACAAGTCGCTGCGCACGCGGTAAGCCATACGCGGGGAACCCACATAGCCTGTGGCATTGAATACCAGGCTTGTGGCGTCTATGCCGTCCAGCATCACGTCCGGCGCGGGTTCCGCAAGCATGTCGGGGTTCTCTGTAAACGCGGCCAGGATCAGATCATGCGCTTGGGCCGCGTCGGTGTTCACCGGCAGCGCAAGCTTGATCTGCACACGCCCCAAGGGGTTGGCCATGGTGACGTTGCGCACGACCTTCGTAATGAATTCAGAGTTCGGCACGATTACGGTGGAACGGTCCCCCATCTGGATCTCGGTGGCGCGCACATTGATGCGGCGGATGTCGCCTTCAACGCCGCCCAGCGACACCCAGTCGCCCACCTTGACCGGCCGCTCGGCCAGCAAAATCAGGCCGGACACAAAGTTCTGCACCACGGCCTGAAGGCCGAAACCTATGCCCACGGAAAGCGCGCTGGCGATCCACGCCACGCGTTCCAGACCAATACCTACCGCCGACAAGGACATTGCCACGGCGAAAACATAGCCTGCATATCCAAAAAGGGTGGCCGCCGACAACTGCATGCCCGGGTCGAGGCTGGTGGTGGGCAGGTATTGCTTGGCCAGCCACCCTTGCAACAATCGTACGGCACCCAGGCCCAGCGTCAACACCAGTATGGCGGTGACGACCGAGGCCGGAAGAATCCGGATCTCGCCTACCGCAATGCCGGTTTGCAGGTAATCCAGTTGATGCAGCCATTCGGTTGGACCGCCACCGAACCGGGAAAGCAGCAGCATGCCGGCAAACAAGACGACAAGGACGCGGGCCGCCCCGGACACCAAGACGATGGCTTGTCCACGCGCCCCGGCGTATGGATTGGCGGCGGGCGCCTTTTCCGCGTAGCGCCGGCTCGCCGCCAGCAGGGTATCGCCCAGATCGCTGATCAGGCCAGTGACAAGATAAGTCGCGCCGATGACCAGACCTATCCAGACCAACTGCTTGACGATGAAACTGCCCAGGGCAACATAACCGGCCAGCAGGCAAATCACGCTGATGATGACCGTCAGGCGGGTGAGGGTCAGCAGCATGGTTATCCAGAACGGGATGGGTGCCGCCGCTGGTGTCGCGTCGTCTCCGGTTCGCTTTCCGGCGCTGCGGATGTGGCGCAAGGCGCTGCCAATAGCAAGCGCAAGGGCAAGCGCCGTGATGCAGTCCAGCGAAACAGTGGCTGCCAGGCTGGCGTTGACCATGCTGGCCGCGCGCAGGGCTAACCAGCTCAGCGACACAATAATCGCAATGAGTAATGGGAACCAGCGCAAGCTCAAGGCAAGGCGGTCGTCCATCGCTGCCAGTCGCCACGTGGGACGATGCGGGGCAAGCATGGCATGGCCAAGTCCCGCAATGAAAGCCCCGAATGCGACGATGCCCACCAATTGGTTAAGCAAGAGCGTGAGGGGACCTGAAAGC
>CAZONP010000288.1:0-1685 GCA_964581155.1 uncultured Candidimonas sp.
ACGCCCATTGCCACGCCAAGCCGCTGGTTTCTGTTGCATCGTCCCTGACCACCAAATGCAAGGCGCCGGTTCAGATACCGGACACGATGGCACAAGAACCGGCGCCACTTTAGATACCAAATCCCGATGCAAGAAAACCCCAGCACCGGTTCATATACCCTAGTATTGCATATTCAGCCGCTTGTAAGTTATCCTTGCAGCATGCATAACCTCAAGCAAGACCATTCAAAGGACACAAAATGAGCGACCTTCGTCAAACCCTTCCCGAAGGCGGCGTCTACGCTCCCGCCCAGGCCGTACGTAACCGCGTCATGCGCAACACCTACTGGTTGTTGGCGCTTTCCCTCATACCCACCGTGCTGGGCGCCTTGGTAGGCCTGAATACCGGCATCAACCAAGTCATGAGCGCCAGCCCTGGAACCAGCGTCATCGTGTTCCTGGTCGGCGCCTTTGGCCTCATGTACCTCATCGAACGCAACAAAAACAGCTCGATCGGCGTCGCCTTGCTCCTGGCATTCACCTTCTTCATGGGCATCATGCTGTCGCGCATGCTGGGCCACGTCATGGGCTTCAGTAATGGGTCGCAACTCATCATGCTGGCCTTCGGGGGTACCGCCACCGTATTTGGCGTCATGGCCAGCATCGCCACGACCAGCAAACGCGATTTTTCCGGAATGCAGAAGTTCCTGATCATCGGTGTGGTCATTCTTATCGTGGCATCGGTTGCCAACATCTTCCTGCAATTGCCGGCCCTGATGCTTACGGTATCGGTCATGGCCATTGCGATTTTCTCGGCCTTGCTCCTGGTTGACCTGCAGCGCGTCATCAATGGCGGGGAAACCAACTATGTGTCGGCCACCTTGGCCATATACCTGGATGTTTACAACATCTTCGTTAACTTGTTGATGCTGTTGGGCATCTTCGGCGGTAGTCGCGAATAAGGCGCACGGCGCCCTCGCCCGCCATCAAGACTACAGCCAGCCAGATGGGTATGTAGGTGGGCCACGCCGCCGCCGACAGCGGCTCGCCCAGCAGCAGGTAGGCAACCCAGAACAACAGAATGGGTTCCACATACCCCAGGATGCCGAACAGGCCCAGCGGCAACAGACGGCTGGCGGAAATGTACGCAATCAGGGCGGCGGAGCTGATAAGTCCCAACACGGGAACCAGTACCAGCAGGCGCGGATGCGCGGTGAACTGCGCCAGCACGCTGGTGTCTTGCGTGGATAACAGGAATAAGGCTGCCGGCAAGATGAACAAGATGTCATACCATAGCGTGCTGAGCGAGCCTATGCGCAAATACCTGCGCAGCATGAAGTATGGCGGATACCCCAGAACCACAACCGCGGTCGCCCACGAAAACGACGCCTGGCGGAACAATTCGTGCGTCACTCCCGCAGCGGCAAGCACGACCGCCAGTGTCTGAATGCGGGTCAGCCGTTCACCGTAGAATATGCGGCCAGTCAGCACCATCATGAGCGGCAAAAGAAAGTAGCCCATGGACACGTCCAAGGCTTTCTGGTGCAGCGGTGCCCAGACAAATATCCAAAGCTGCACACCGATCAGCGCGGCGCTCAGGGCCAGCAGAAACCAAAGCTGCGGCTCGCGGCGCAGGCGCCGCGCGATCCCGGCGACCTCACCCCAACCGCGGGCCCGCGAAATCAGCAACGCAAGGGCCGGCAGGC
>CAZONP010000288.1:1785-3126 GCA_964581155.1 uncultured Candidimonas sp.
GCGACCTCACCCCAACCGCGGGCCCGCGAAATCAGCAACGCAAGGGCCGGCAGGCCAAGCACAATGCGCCATGCGAATACGGCTTCGCCATCCAGCGGATGCAAAACGGTAGCGTAGTAATACAAAAGGGCAAACAGAAACGACGACAAGACCGACAGCGCGACGCCCCGCCTCATGGTGCCTCCGGGTATAGCCGGTTCAGCCGGAACAGGCGCTCCCGCTTCAGAATGACCTCCAGGGGTTCCGTGTCGTTGCCGGGCGCCCGTGCGTATTCGCGAATGGCTTGAAATGCATCGGAGGCGCAGGCCGGATATTGCTGCCAACAACGCACCAACAAGTCATCCGGATCGTACAGGTCCAGGCCAAACCCGCGCAGCTCTGAGCGGTTGAAATCCTTGATATTGCGGGTGACCACGCCCACGCGCGGGTTCCCATCCCTGGCCTGGGCGGCGCGCGCCGCCGCGATCACATGCCAGTCCTTCGGGTCGCTGCGGCGCAGACCAGCCTTGAAGAGGCTTACGTCGCCTTGGTCGGCATCGGGAAACGCTTCCTGCAAGGCCAGCCACTGAGCGGTTATTTCATCCTCTGATACATTCCATAGTCTGGCCGCGTTGCGCCGCCATTCGTCGCCGATGATGGGGCTCCACGCGGGGCTGAAACAGGCCAGGGTCGCCAAGCGCAAAAGCAGCTGACGCAGCACGTTGGAAATCAGGACGCAAGTATCCAGGACCAGCACTTGCGGAATGGGGGGCCTGACAGCCGGGGCTGGCCCGGCGGCCAGAGACTTGGACGAGCCGTCCACTTGAGGATGGGGAAGCGTGTCCATTCAGTAACGCTGCAATTCCAGCAGCACCTTACGCGTCAATAGGGGCCGGCTCATCAACTCGGCTAGCCGCTGTCGCAGTGACAGGCGCAGTGCGGGCTCAACCGCAGGATCATCGAAATCCGGCGTATCGTCGTCCAAGCCATAGCCCGTTTCGTTGAGCAGGGTCCACTCGAAGCGGCGCAAGGCGCCCGCCGCGTTCAACGCCGGTGGAGCACCCGCCAGTTGTTCCAATGCCAGGTTGTAGGCGTCGTACAGTGACGGGTGGGCATCCTCGCGCGGCAGCAGGCGCAAAAGTAGCTCGTTCATGTACCAGGCCGACATAAAGGCGCGGCCCGCCAGTGGGCGGATGCCGGCACATTCCGCGCGGGTCAGAGTCTTGACCTCGCCCGATCCGCTCCAGGAAAGCGTCAAGGGCTGAAAGGCGGTTAATACCGGCCTTAGCACGGAATATGGGCGCTTGGCCCCTTTTGCAACCAGCGCCACGTTACCGTGTTCGCGCGTGAACACCTGAACGA
>CAZONP010000289.1:0-3079 GCA_964581155.1 uncultured Candidimonas sp.
AATAAGGCCCGGATAGTGGAGCAGAGCGCCAACGGGTCGGACAGGAGACACGCGTGAGCCAACAGTCCGCGCTATGGTGGTGCCTGGCAACCTACGATATCAGACGAGGGACCACATGTCGGCTCGCCGCGTGATCTATTGGGCGGCGAGGCAATTTGCCAAGACCGAGCTGCGTCGCTATTTCCAGGAGCAGTCACTGTTCGACGGCATCGTCGTCGACAGTATGGCCGAGCTTTTCGCCGCTTTGCCGGGTGCCTTCGGGATAGTGCTGTATGACATGCCGGAAGCTGAAGCCAGGAAGTTGATCGATCATCCCGACTTCGCCTCGATTCAATGGTTGCACTTCCTGATGGCAGGGCGCGAAGGTTTTACTGCCGCCGGCCTGCCTGATCGCCTACTGATTACCGGAGCCGACGGCTGCGTGGCACCCACGGTGGCTGAGCACGCTGTTGGTATGGCGCTTATGCTGGGGCGCTGTTTCCAGCTCGCTGCCACGCGCCAATTCCGTCGCGAATGGAACCGGGATTTGCTGGATTACACGTTCTCGCTCGAGCAGGCTAACGTCGTGATCGTCGGATATGGCCATATCGGACGACAAATAGAACAACGAATGCACGCCTTCGGCGCCTGTATTCACGTTGTTAACCGCTCCGCCATTCCCGAAATACCTGACGACCGCCAATATTCGCTCGAAAGGATGAGCGAAGCATTGCGTATCGCGGACGTGCTCATTCTTACGTTGCCATTAACCCCGAGAACGCAGCATCTGATTAACGGGCCAGCCCTGGCGAAGATGAAGCGATCGGCGATATTGATCAACGTAGCTCGTGGCGGACTCGTTGATGAGAACGCGCTGATTGAAGCATTGAGCACTGGACAGATCGCAGGGGCGGCCACCGACGTGACGACTGTTGAACCGCTTCCTGTGAGCTCCCCTCTGTGGGATTGCCCAAACCTCTTCATAACGCCGCACTGCGCCGCGAGCGGTAGCCAGTCCACCTACCGTCGGATATGCGACAGCATTGAGCAAGGCTTTTCGAACGCTTTGGCTTTAGTTGCACGACAAAAACAATAATTCTCTGGAGAGAGACAGCATGACGCACCTAGTTCCCCCACAGGAAGTCAGGAAAAATGTTTCGGACGAGGAGTGGGAAACGCGGGTGGCGCTGGCCGCCTGCTACCGTCTGATGGACCGGTATGGCATGTCGGATATGGTCTACAACCATATAACAGCGCGCATCCCGGGCACTGAAGAGATTCTGATTAATGCTTATGGATATCTTTATTCAGAAATCCAGGCATCCAATCTGATCAAGATCAGCCTCGACGGCACGATTCTGTTGCAGCCTGAAAGCCCATACGGTTATGGAGTCAATCCGGCGGGTGCTGTGATACACACGGCGGTCCACACGAACCGCCCTGACGTTCAGTGCGTGATTCATACGCACACCCGGGCCGGTATGGCAGTGTCTGCTATGAAATGCGGACTACTCCCCATCACTCAGACTGCACTGCGTTTCCATGGCCGGGTCGGCTACCACGATTTCGACAGTCCTATTGTCGACCCTGCCCAACAGCCAGAATTGGTGAAATCCTTGGGTAGCAACGAAGTCGTGATTCTACGCAACCATGGCTTACTCGTCGTTGGACCGACCATTCCGCAAGCCTTCAACAGCATTTACTGGCTGGAAATGGCTTGCAAGGCTCAGGTTGACGCAATGTCCACCGGAGCGGAGCTGCTGGTGCCACCGGAAGTATATCAACAGCAAACGGGCGAATGGATAGGCGCTGGAAAGAGTCGCCCTTTCGGCATCATGGAGTGGCCCGCGATGCTGCGTCTGGCAGAAAGGATTGATCCTTCATACAAAGAATAAAACCGCTGGCGGGTGCCGGCGGAAAGCAGCATTACCCACGATCGTCAATGTTGCATTGACTATGAAAACAGGAGACAGCAGTGCTAAGAAGAACTATCACGCGCTCTATAAAATTCGCTTTCCTTGGCTTGGCGCTTGGCAGCAGCCTCGCGGTCGCCGCGGCGACTTATCCGGACCGCCCAATCCAGCTCGTCGTGCCCTATCCCCCAGGAGGTACGTCAGATAGCGTTGCTCGCTTGCTCGCCAAGGGGATGGCTGAAAAGCTTGGCCAGCCAATCGTTGTCAACAATAAAGGCGGTGGCGGCACAACGATAGGCACCGCGTCAGTAGCCAGGAGTGCACCAGATGGGTACACACTGCTGTTGACGGCAACGCCGTTCGCCATTAACGGCGCGCTGTACAAGTCATTGAGCTATGACACCGAAAAAGACTTTACGCCCGTTGTGGCGATCGCATCCACTCCCATGGTTCTGATTGTTAAGGCAGACTCCAACATTCAGAGCCTTCAAAACATGGTCGAATTAGCCAAGAAAGAACCAGGGAAGTACACGTTTGGCACGGCTGGTCTGGGAGGTTCTGCTCATCTGTCAATGGAGAGAGTCCAACATAACAAAGAGATCAAGCTGAATCACATTCCCTACAAGGGCAGTGCGCCAGCGGTATCCGATCTGTTGGCCGGCCAGATCGACATGGCACTTGATACCTTGTTTTTAACGCAGCCCCATGTGAATGCCGGTAAAGCGCGCGCAATTGCGCAGGGCGGCGCGGAACGTTCCAAGCTAATGCCCTCCGTACCAACCTTCATCGAGGCGGGCTTAACCGACTTCACCTCCACCGCCTGGTTCGTGATGATGGCGCCAGCTGGGACACCAGAAGAGGCCGTGAAGTTGCTGAACACGACTGCCAACGAGGTGTTGCGCTCGGAAGCCGTGCAGAGTGCATTGGCCGCCCAAGGCCTGGAAGTTCTTGGAGGATCTCCGCAAGATGCAGCGGCATTTCTGAAAAAGGAAGCCGAAGGATACGGAACTACGATCCGCATAACGGGGCTCGCTCTGGAGAATCAATAACCGGAGCAAACCACCCCCGTCGCCACTGGGTGAAGATGGGGTGGCGACCCTCGGGATCTTTAGAGCGAGGGTCGCTGCACTGAATAAAAAAACGGAGCAGTCCGTGAGGAACTGCCCCGTTTACGGGCGACACAAGGA
>CAZONP010000290.1:0-3078 GCA_964581155.1 uncultured Candidimonas sp.
GATGCGCGCAGGTCGGTGGCCATGACGGTGGCGCCCGACAAGGACGCCACTCCGGTCACAACGGCGGTGTGGCCATCGATGTCGATTTGCGCGCCCATGCGGCCCAGTTCCTGCACGTGCATGTAGCGGTTTTCAAAGATGTTCTCGACAATGACCGACGTGCCCTCGGCCAGCGTGTTCAAGGCCATGAGCTGGGCCTGCATGTCGGTCGGAAAGCCGGGGTATTCGCGGGTGCGAAAGCCCGTGGCCTTGGGCCGCCGATTCATGCTCGCGCGTATCCAGTCCGAGCCGGTTTCCACGCTTACGCCCGCTTCCTTCAGTTTGTCGAGGATGGCGCCCATGGTTTGCGGCGCGGCCTGGCGCAGCATGATTTCGCCGCCGGCGGCGCCCACGGCGCACAAAAAGGTGCCGGCTTCAATGCGGTCGGCCACGACGCGGTGGGTGGCGCCATGCAGGCGTTGCACGCCGTCGATCACGATGCGGTCGCCGCCATGGCCCTGGATGCGGGCCCCCATCTTGATAAGCAGTTCGGCCAGGTCGACGATTTCAGGTTCGCGCGCCGCGTTTTCCAGGATGGTCTGGCCGTCGGCCAGGACGGCGGCCATCATCAGGTTTTCGGTGCCGGTGACGGTGACCATGTCGGTCAGTATGGTGGCGCCCTTCAGGCGCGCCGCCTTGGCGATGACGAAGCCGTGCTCGATGGTGATGTCGGCGCCCATGGCCTCGAGGCCCTTGATGTGCTGGTCGACCGGACGCTGCCCGATGGCGCAGCCGCCGGGCAGGCTGACGCGGGCCTCGCCGAAGCGGGTCAGCAGCGGACCGAGCACCAGGATGGACGCGCGCATGGTCTTGACCAGCTCGTCAGGCGCTTCCAGGCTGGTAATGTTCGAGGCGTCCAGGTGAACCACGCCGTCGGCCCCGTGGTCGGACACGACCCCCAATTGGCCCAGCAGCTTCAGCGTGGTGCCGATGTCTTTCAGGTCGGGCACGTTTTCCAGCGTGATCGGATCTGCCGTCAGCAGGCTGGCGCACAGGATGGGCAGCGCGGCGTTCTTGGCGCCCGATACGGTGATTTCGCCTTGCAGGCGGTTGCCGCCCGCGATCAGCAGTTTATCCATTCGGGTTCGCCTCGTACTCGGCGGGCGTAAGCGTGCGCATGGACAAGGCGTGGATCTCGGCCTTCATGCGTTCACCCAGGGCCGCGTACACCAGCTGGTGGCGGGCAATGAGGCGCTTGCCTTCGAAGGCGGGGCTGACGATCAGGGCTTCGAAATGCGAGCCGTCGCCGTACACCTTGAGGTGTTCGCAGGGCAGATTGTCGGCGATGTATTGTTGGACTTGTTCGGGGGTAGGCAACATGGCGATCAGTTCCGTAATTTATAGCCGCTTGCCAGCAGGCGAAGGGCAAAGAAGCAAAGCACGATGCATACGGCGGAGACGACGGCCAGGCTATGCCATGGCGACACGTCGGATACGGCGAAGAAGCCGTATCGAAAGCCGTCTATCGTGTAGAAAATGGGATTCCAGCGGGACACGGCCTGCCAGAAATCCGGCAGGCTATGGATGGAATAAAACACGCCGGACAAGAAGGTAGCGGGCATGATCAGGAAGTTCTGGAAGGCGGCCAATTGGTCGAACTTTTCGGACCATAGCCCCGCAATAATGCCCAGCGTGCCCATGATGACGCACGACAAGACCGCAAAGGTCAGGATCCAGGCAAGGTTGCTGATGGGCAGGACGGCGAAGAACAGGGCCACCAGCCATACGCATGCCCCAACGCACAGGCCGCGCGCGACCGACGCCAGAATGTAGGCGCTGAAGATCTCGCGATGCGACAGAGGCGGCAGCAGAATGAACACCAGGTTGCCCGTGATGCGGCTTTGGATCAGCGACGACGACGGGTTGGCAAAGGCGTTTTGCAGCATGCTCATCATCATCAGGCCCGGGATCAGGAATGACGTATACGGCACGGTGTCGTACACCTGCACGCGGCCTTCCAGAACATGGGCAAAGATCAGCAGGTAAAGCAGGGCCGTAAGCACGGGCGCGGCAATGGTCTGGAACGCCACCTTCCAGAAGCGCGACAATTCCTTGCGCAGCAGCGTGGGAAAGCCCGATCCCATGTCGGTGCGCGGTTTGATCAGGGGCGACGTGCTCATGCGGGGGTTCCTCCGAAGGCGTCATTTCCCATGATGTGCACAAAGGCGTCTTCCAGGTCGGCGCCGCCCACGCGCGCCAACAAGGCCTGGGTAGTGTCCAGCGCCACGATGCGGCCCGCTTTCAGCATGGCAATGCGCCCGCACAAGGCCTCGGCCTCTTCCAGATAATGCGTGGTCAGCAGGATGGTGTGGCCCTCTTTATTGAGCCGGGAAATGAATTCCCACAGCGTGCGGCGTAGGTCGACGTCCACGCCCGCCGTGGGTTCGTCCAGAATGATGACGGGGGGGCGGTGCACCAGTGCCTGGGCCACCAGCACCCGCCGCTTCATGCCGCCCGAAAGCGCGCGCATGTTGGTGTCGGCCTTGTCGGCCAGACCCAGATTACCCAATATTTCGTCTATCCAGTCGTCGTTATTGCGCAGTCCAAAATAGCCCGATTGCAGCCTGAGCGTTTCGCGCACCGTGAAGAATGGGTCGTAGACGATTTCCTGGGGCACGACGCCCAGCGACCGGCGCGCCTGGCGAAAGTCGGTGACCACGTCGTGACCGCACACGCTGGCCGTGCCGGCAGACGCCCGCGCCAGCCCGGCAAGTATGGAGATAAGCGTGGTCTTGCCGGCCCCGTTGGGGCCAAGCAGACCGAAGAATTCGCCATGCTCGACGGTAAGGCTGACGTTGTCCAGCGCCTGGAAGCCGGGTCTACCGGAGGCGCGTGACAGCCAGTCTTTCCAGCCGCGGGCGCGCGGCGCATAGATTTTGGATATGTGGTCTAGAGTGAGGGCAGGCATGGCAATAAAAAAAGCTTGGCTTGTAATTAAGCCAAGCCTCACATTATAGGTCGGCCGCCGGATTGTGCCGGCAATGCCGGCTTTTGCGCCATGGCCTGGCCCGTCGCCAGCAAGCCGGCCAGCCCTAAAAG
>CAZONP010000291.1:0-3059 GCA_964581155.1 uncultured Candidimonas sp.
GTTGCGCGAGCTCAAGCGCGGCGGTCAGGTCTACTTCCTGCACAACGAGGTCGACACCATACAGAACCGGCGGGCCAGCCTGGAAGAACTGGTGCCCGAGGCACGCATTGCCGTCGCCCACGGGCAGATGGCGGAACGGGAACTGGAAGAAGTCATGAAGGGCTTTTACCAGCAACGCTATAACGTGTTGTTATGTACGACCATCATCGAAACCGGCATCGACGTACCCACTGCCAATACCATCGTCATCCATCGGGCAGACAAGCTGGGGCTTGCCCAGTTGCACCAGTTGCGCGGCCGCGTGGGCCGGTCGCATCACCAGGCGTACGCCTACCTGATGACGCCGGGCGAAGACGCGATCACGTCGAATGCCAAGAAACGCCTCGAGGCCATACAGGCCATGGAGGAGCTTGGCGCCGGTTTCTTCCTGGCCATGCACGACCTGGAAATTCGCGGCACGGGCGAGGTCCTGGGCGAATCGCAATCCGGCAATATCCAGGAAATCGGTTTTTCCATGTATTCCGAAATGCTGAATATGGCGGTGCGCGCGTTGAAATCCGGCGAGGAGCCGGATCTGGACACCCCCTTCGCCGCGCTATGCGAAGTCAACCTGCATGCGTCCGCCCTCTTGCCTTCCGATTATTGCCCCGATGTGAATGCCCGCCTGGGACTGTATAAGCGTTTGTCGCACGCCAAGCACGAAGACGATTTGATCCGGATCCAGGAAGAACTTATAGACCGCTACGGCAAGCTGCCGGAAGCCGCGCAGACGCTGCTTGCCACGCACCGGCTGCGCCTGATCGCCGAGCCCATGGGCGTGATCAAGATCGATGCCAGCGAAGCGCAGGCCATGCTGCAGTTCTCGGCCAAGCCGAACATTGATCCGATGAAAATCATCCAGCTGATACAAACGCAGCGCAACGTCAAGCTGGCGGGCCAGGACAAGTTGAAGGTGGAGATCAAGGCCGGCGCCCAGACGCAGGCGCGCATCGATGCGGTGCGCAATGTCTTGCGGGCGCTAAGCTAAAGGACTGACGACCCTTAATGGCTTAGACGAAACCAGTTCAGGATGGCATCCAGCGGACTTACGTCCAGGGCGAAATTGGCCTGGTCGCGTACCACCGGCTTGGCGCGGTACGCCACTGAATACGTCGCCAGCGCCATCATCTTCAAGTCATTGGCGCCATCGCCCACGGCAATAATTTGTTCCGGGCCCGCGCCCAGTTGCTTGGCCAGTTCGGCAAGCCTGTCGGCCTTGCCCTGCGCATCCACAATGCCGCCCAGCACGCGTCCGGTAAGCGTGTCGCCCTCCACCTCCAACACATTGGCATGGGCGGCGTCCAGTCCCAGACGCTCTTTCAGCCTTTCGGTGAAGAACGTGAAGCCACCCGACACCAGGAGGGTCTTGAGGCCGGTTTTCTTTGCCATGGCAATCAATTTCTCGGCCCCCGGATTGAGGCGCAAGCGCTCCGTATAGACTTGCTCGAGCGCACTGGCGGGCGCGCCCTTCAGAAGCGCGACGCGCCGTGTCAGGCTTTCGGCGAAATTCGTGATTTCTCCGCGCATGGCGGCTTCGGTGATGGCAGCCACTTCAGTCTTGCGGCCCACCATGTCGGCAATTTCGTCGATGCATTCAATATTGACCAGGGTCGAGTCCATATCCATGGCCAATATCTTGCAGTCCCGCAGCCTTGCGATCTGCTCGAAGAACGCGTAATCCATGCCGAATTCGGTACAGCAGGCGCGAACCGCCGCCTTTTCTGCGCCATCCACATTCAGCAGGCGCACAGCCGTGGCCCCCAGTTCCTGGACGCCGTCCGCACTGACAATGGCGGCGATCTTTTCGATATTGGCGGCAACCAGATTTGGGGCCTGCAGGATGAGATGGGTCATAAGCCTAGTGAATCGTATAAATAGGGTTATTCTAGCTGGTTACGCTCGCCTTCCCTTTCCGGTTGCCCCGCCACATGCCATCGCGCCCTCCTGCCGTCCGACCTCTCGTCACCCGCCCATTTCTCAATTCGCTGCCCCATGCCGTGATGGCCTGCCTGCTGTGGGCCTTCCTCGCATTATTCTCCATGCCAGGGTATGCGGCTGCACCCGAGCCAGCGCCCGACGTAGACAAAGTGCTGGATACGGCGCGCGCGCAAATCGACGACGTGCAGAAGAAATTGGCGACACTTGCCGACACGCCGCTTAACGATGACCAATTGACCGAATTGCGGGCACAGGCGTTGGAGGCCCAGACGGCGGCCGAGGCCGTGGCGACCACGCTCGAGCCTCAGCTCACAAGTGTGCGGGCGCGCCTGGCTGAATTGGGCGCACCGGTGGAAGGAACCCTGGAGGGTCCCGACGTGGCCTTGCAGCGCAGGCAACTTGGCAAGGACAGTGCGACGCTGGACGCGCAGCTCAAGCTGGGCCGCCTGATCACCGTCGAGGCCGATCAGGCCGCAGAAAGAATACTCAAGCAGCGCCGGGTTCAATTTCAAGCGCAACTTGGCGAACGCACGACATCCATTCTTGCGCCGGGGTTCTGGCAGGAGCTGCGTGACGAGCTTCCCGGCGACCTTGATCGCCTGGAACCGATCCAAAGGGAGCTGACAGAGGCTGCCTCCAACACGGACGGTCCCGTATGGGTCAGCGTGCTGGCCGCGATTGCGTCGGCGCTGGGCCTGCGCCTGCTTGCCGGCCACCTTTTGATGCGGCTTAGCACCACACGTGTCGCGCCGGGACGGCTGCGCCGGTCCCTGTATGCCGTCATGCAGGTGCTGCTCACGCTTATTGCGCCGACCATGATCGCTGGTGCCCTGGTTGTTGCGATTGGCTGGAACAGGGAGCTTTCAGGCCCCCTCACGCTCTTGCTTAGCCAATTGGTGGGAGTCGTCGCATTCGGGGCTTTCATTGCGGGACTTGGCCATGCCGCGCTTGCCCCGCATCGTCCCACGTGGCGACTGGCAGCGATAGATGACCGGCTCGCCTTGCGCTTGCGCTTGTTCCCGTTACTCATTGCCATGATTGTGTCGCTGAGCTGGTTGGCCCTGCGTGTGGCCAGCATGGTC
>CAZONP010000292.1:0-3052 GCA_964581155.1 uncultured Candidimonas sp.
CATCACGGATATCGTCATCGTCGAGCAGTTCGGCGAACCATCCGGCGCGTTGAAGCTGGCAGCGGAAATTACCGGAGCGGTGCTTATTGTGCTGGTCGGTCGCTGGTTCGCAAAACGCAAGCTTGCTGGCTCGGTCGGCGCCTAATCGGCGGGCAGCGGGGGCCTTCCCGCGAGGGAGGGTCCATGTTCGCTCGATCACTGCTTTGGCGGCGTTCAGTTAACGCCGACGTTGCCAGAACGGTTGATCAGACCAACGGGGCTGCATCCAATAGTAGAAGTCTCGTTGCGACAAGTACGTTTGCCAGAGTTGACGCTGTTGCTCATCGTACTGATGAACGTACGGGTTGCTGCTGCCCAATCCCGCCGCGTCTTGCGGGCTGTCGGCCAACGCGTAATGGATCATGTGTCCAGCGTGGCTGCCGGTCTGCAGCGCCTTGTCCATGCCCTGCGATGACAGTGGATCATAGGCTTGCGCCGCATCGCCCACCGCCATCCAGGCGTCACCACAGAAATCCCGTAATCGCTGGCTGTTGGCCGGCGCACCATGGATTTTCCCGCAACCGCGATAGCCCCTGGCCTTGAGCAATGGCGCGATATGCGTAGAATCGTCCAGCAATTGATCAAAGCCTTGCTCTTGCGCCGCCATACGCGCAGACGGCAAGTCCCTGTCGGAGTGCATGACCACCAGTCGCCTGGTTTCATTGCCTTGCGTGCCCGGCAAACGGTTGCTATACCACCAGCCGTGTGGCGCGGCCTCGATACGCGTATAGCGGTCATCGTCGTTGCCGACGCAGGAGAACCATTGTGCATAGGCGAATAAGCGGTCGTCATCGTCAACGACCGGAACATCGAGCGCCCTGGCTACGACTGCCCGCCGTCCCGAACAGTCGACCAGGTAACGTGCACGATGCTGCTGCGTCTGGGTTTCCGGCCTTAGCGTGAGCTGCCAATTGGAAGAACGGCCGTCAGTACGTGTGCAGGACTCGAAACCGACGCCCTTCAACAAGGCCACACCGGCGGCAATTGCTTTACAACGCAAGGCCTCATCGAAGGCCAATCGGTCTACGCACAGTCCAAAGCCGGCCAGCGTGAAGAAAAAGTCAGTAACGTCGGCCTGCGCGGACGCCCATAGCGAAACGTTGCCGGCGGTTCTGTAAAGACCGGGAATATTCTGTTCCGGGCCTTCAGGTTCTCCCAGGAAGTGTTTGACCATGCCGATCGCCGTGGGCGGCAGCGATTCGCCCAGCTTGAAGCGCGTGGCGACACGCTCCTCTACCAGCAAAACACGCCGGCCGAGCTTGGCCAGCGTAATTGCGGTTGCGGCTCCGGCCGGTCCGGCGCCGACAATCACAACGTCCCATGTCGTAATGGTGAGATCGTGCCCGGGCGATGGCAAGAATTACTTCCCTTTGACGGGTGGCCGGTTCAGTGACGGGGCACGCTCTTGTTCGACGAACACGGTAGCGCCCTGGTCTTTCAGAAAACTGCCGTCCTCGGTCTTGATCGGTAGGACCATCCCCAATTTTGACCAGGCATACTCCATCTGCTGGTAGCCATCGGTGGACGATAGCGGTTCGCCATCGACATCGTATCCGCGGAACCATTCTCTATAGGTTCTGGTCTGGGTTTTTGGATCGTACTCAAAGACGACATCCGGTCGTTGTGTCGGCCACCATGCCACATTGCACGACCAGAAGTCGCCCTGCCAGGGGCTGGACATATAGGCTGAGATGGCGCCAGGCTCGTTGTCTTTGCCCACCCGAAATGCCTCGGCGAAATACTCGCGATAGAGGATCAGGTAGGGGAATTCGATTCCGGGGTGAAAGCCACCGCCGATGGTCGGTTGCAGCGCCGAACTATCGAGTGCGTGCGGCTGTTCGGCCAACGGCAATTGTTCCAGGGATACGGGGTCTTGCAGGACGCCTACCTCGAAATTACCGTCCGCCCAGTTCCTCATGTGGCTCAACTGCCAATCGGTCAGGCTCAAGAATTGATCAGGAAAATCGTTGCCTAGCTGCTGATTCTGCAAGGGCTTGCCCGCCGTGCCCCACAACTTTGGCATTTGGGCGCTGTCCTCGACGCGCCGGAACTCTTCGCTCTTCCAACTACTTGGCCGCTGCGGCGGGGCGGGCAGCAAGGTATCGACCAGCCGTCCGTTCTTTCCCGGAGCATGCCGCATCAGGCCATAGATACGTTGCCTTATCGGCTTGCTTTGTTCGCTTGGGTCCGCCAGCAACGACATGTACTGGGGCAGCAGCAAATTGCCCGGCTGGCCCGGGCCGTGTGCGAGGCCCTTTGTTTCGGGCAGGACGCCCGACGCCTCCGCGCTAACCCAACCGTAGTTGACCGCATTGGCAAAGACCGGGTAGACATCGCGGTAGAAATTCGTCTTTTGCCCAGTATAGGGGTAGGCCTCGGGAAAGGCTTCGTAGACGCGATCCAGAATGGACACCACGTGGTACATGTGAGGTGCAAACTTCGGCGGTGCCGTGACGATCCATGCCCCTGCCCGCGGATTCCGCCCACCTTCGTCCGTGGCCGATGTCACGCTGTCGCGTGTGCTTAAGACAGTGCCGTCCTTGAGGGTGACTGTGACGTCGATTTCGCCACCGCACGTATCGTCCCACCAGCCTGGAATGTTGAAATAAGCAAACTGGTTCGTCAGTGGGTTCTTGCCGTTATCCGGGCCGTTAGGAGGCGAGACCGTTTCGCTCGGGTTAGACAGAACCACCTTGGGCGTCGTGACACATTCGCCTTTCCCGGGCGCGGGAATGAAAAGCAGCCGATCCTTGGAATCGAGCCGAAGCTGGCCCAGCTCGATATCTTTGGCGGCTTTATACGTGACCTCCACATCTTTTGAAGGGTCCTTGGGCGTGAAGCCCTCGAAACGTAATTCGCCCGGCAAGCTGCCCCTGTCAAGGCCAGTGAAAATATCACCCTTCATGACAACGGCCCCCACCTGCCCGGAGGTGATCGTATGCACACCGGGATCGATGATCAGCTGGTTGCGTTCGCCGGGCTTTTTGCCCGGCTGGATGGACGGGTTGCGCAA
>CAZONP010000293.1:0-3050 GCA_964581155.1 uncultured Candidimonas sp.
CGTCTTGGCGTTGGACGGCCCCACGCCGATATTGATCATCGTGATGCCCATGTGCTTGTCGCGCACCAGGTGATACGACGGCATTTGCGGAATGCGCTGCAGGGGCAGCCCGATCCGCTCCTGATCCGGCCCCGGGTACGTGACAATATTGCCCGGTTCCACCAGCGCGGTATAGCCACCTTCCCCCGAGGCCAGGGAATCCCTTGCCCACTGCACGAACTCTTCCACATAGAACTGATAATTGGTGAACAGCACAAAGTTCTGAAAGTGCTGCGGCGCCGTCGCCGTGTAGTGCTGCAGGCGGTGCAGCGAATAGTCCACCCGTGGCGCGGTAAAGGGCGCCAGCGGCCGCGGCTCTTCCGACCTGCCGTGCCAGGTGCCGTTGACGATGGCATCGTCGGTGACGGCCAGGTCCGGCACATCGAAATGGTCACGCAATGCATCGCCCAGCCGGTCGGAATAAACTCCTTCCACATATTGCCCGTCGGTGAACGAAAAGTGCAATGGAATGGGCAAGTCCGACTCGCCGATTTCGACCGGCACACCATGGTTCTTGATAAGCAGGCCGATTTGTTCCAGCAGGTAATCGAAATACAGTTCGGGCTGGGTGATGGTGGTCATGTAGGCGCCGGGTTCCACCACATGTCCGTACGACAGCCGGCTATCGACTTCCTGGTAAGTATCGACCCGGATTCGTATGGCCGGGTAATAGGCCCGCACGCGTTGCTTGGCCGTGAAATCCCCTTTGGCATACAGGTTGAATTTATCGCGGATGAACGCGGTGTTGCGGGCGTAGATCTCGACCAGGCGTTCGGTGGCCGCGCGCGCGTCCATGAATCCGGCGAACGGCACGACCGGAGGCAATAGTGTGGGAATAACGGAATTCGATGATTCGGACATAAGACGCCACCACACAAAAATGTAAGTATAGGAACGTACTATGACACTATATGCGCAATTGCATGCCCCCTCCGCGCGTAGCAATTTTTTGCTTTAATACTCGCCACATCCACTTGCCTTCCAGGATTCGTTTTGAGCGTCATCGTCAACGCCGTCTTTCCCTTATTCGGGCTTATCCTGATCGGTTACCTGAGCGGCCGCAAGCGCTTGCTGGGCCCCGGTGCGGTCGACAGCCTGAACAAATTCGTAGTCTGGATGGCGCTGCCCGCGCTGCTGTTTCAGTCCATGGCCGAAATCACGTGGGACGAAATCAACCAGCCCGGCTATATGGCCGCTTCCGTGCTGTCCATTGCCGTCGTGTTTCTCGTGTCCTATTTACTGGATCGCCGCCGCAAGGGCCGTCTGGCCGACGCCAGCATCGAAGGCCTGGCCGCGTCGTATTCGAATTCCGGCTTCATGGGAATTCCGCTATGCCTGATGGTGTTCGGCCAAGCCAGCATGCCCGCTGTCATTCTCGCCATTCTGCTTACGGCTTGCGCCCTCTTCGCCTTTTCCATCGTGTTGATCGAGATCGACTTGCAGCGTTCGCAAAGCATTTGGGGCACATCGCGCAAGGTCGCCGCGTCGCTCCTGCGAAATCCCTTGGTAGCCGCCCCCGCGTTGGGCATGATCGTTGCGGCCGCGCAATTGCCGCTGCCCTACGCGGTGTTGCAGTTCACCACCTTGCTGGGCGCCGCAGCCAGCCCTTGCGCCTTGGTCACCATAGGACTATTTCTTTCGCAAGGCCAAGCCACCGAACACCATGGCGCTGTGTGGCGCATTGTGTCGCTTAAGCTGATCTTGCAGCCCTTGGTCATGTTTATTTTAGTGACTTACGTGTTCGACATGCCGCCCTTGTGGGCCAGTACGGCCATCCTGCTGGCCGCCCTGCCGGTTGGGACCGGACCCTTCATGCTGGCCAAGTTGTATGAGCGCGAACCCG
Source organism: uncultured Candidimonas sp. (assembly GCA_964581155.1). Classification (GTDB taxonomy): domain Bacteria; phylum Pseudomonadota; class Gammaproteobacteria; order Burkholderiales; family Burkholderiaceae_B; genus Pollutimonas. The sequence goes on from CAZONP010000293.1 coordinate 1,883, forward strand.
CCGTTACGTCGCGCGCCATCCTGATCTCCACCGTCTTGTCCATGGTGACGGTGTCCATGCTGGTGGCTTGGCTTACGCCCACGCCTTAGGCCGGCCGAAGCCAGGACTGAGTGAAGCGCAGGCCTGCCAGCGCTTAGGCTAATTGATCCATGAACAGCGCGAGCGCGACATCCCGTTCTGTGACGCCCTTGGCGTCGTGGGTGGTCAACGTAACGCTTAGCCGGTTGTAGACATTCGTCCATTCCGGGTGGTGATCCAGCTTCTCGGCCTGCATCGCGACGCAGGTCATGAAGCCGAACGCCTCGTTGAAGTTCTTGAACATGAACGTCTTGTGTATGGCGTCCCGGCCCTCGGTGGCTGACCAGCCTTCCAGCAGCAGCAGGGCCGACGGAGCGCCTATCAGTTTCAATTGGTTCTTCATGCTGACTGTCCTTTGTCGTGGATAGTTCGTAAACACTGAAAAAGTACCCAATGAGGCGACGACCAGGAAAGATTAGATACTAAAAGTACCTAGTCCTGTGACTTTGGGTGAGGTTGAGTCCCGTTACGCTACAGTCCATAATGGATGGGCGCCCCTGACGTAAGTCTACTCGCTCCTCATTACAACGCCTATACATGTCAAAGATGTGCCGGCCGGAGCGTGCGCCCTCAATTTCGTCACCCCCTCTGTTTAAGGATTCGCCATGACCGTAAGAACCGTCTGCAAACGGCTGCACGTAGCCACTGTGCTTCATCAATTCGCCGAGCAGGAAGCGCTGGCCGGCACCGGTGTGGCGTCGGACGCGTTCTGGTCGGGTCTGGACCAGCTCGTCCACGACCTGGCGCCCAAGAACCGTGCGTTGCTTGATGAGCGTGACCGTATGCAAGCCGAGATCGACAGCTGGCACCGCCAGAACAAAGGCCCGGTCAAAGACCCTGCGGCCTATCAAGACTTCCTGCGCCAGATTGGCTACCTTCAAGACGTACCTGCGGCAGTCCAGGTCAAGACCAGCAATATCGACACTGAAATCACCCAACAGGCCGGCCCGCAGCTTGTCGTGCCCATTACCAATGCGCGCTACGCCCTGAATGCCGCAAACGCGCGCTGGGGCAGCCTGTACGATGCCTTGTACGGCACCGACGCCATCCCGGAAGACGGCGGCGCCGCACGCGCCGGCGGCTATAACCC
>CAZONP010000294.1:0-3040 GCA_964581155.1 uncultured Candidimonas sp.
TACCTGTCGCCCACCCAGCCCCCGCCACCGGCGCCTCTTGTAATGGTTCAGGGACAATGGACGGGCCGGCGCTGGCGGCTCAGTTGCGGCGATGACTGGACGGCCGATACTCCCGCAGCGCCAGCCATGCCAGCCACCGCAGCCAAACCAGCCAAACCAGCCAAACCAGCCCAGGGCCGGTTCATACAATCAATGCCAGCCCAGCCCCGATGCTTGCGATGGCCCGGCAGGCGGGCCGTCGTAAGCGAGCGCATGCCGCTTTTTCTTCAACCGAGTAACACGGCGCAAGAAGGCCAAGCACGCAGCCCGTCCCAACGACCCGGGAACATAACTCAGCGCAGTCGCGGGTGGATGGCCTGGCGATGGCCGGGCTTCGCGGCCGCAGCGAGCCGTACGCGAAGGAAGCGCGCACGCGCGGACGAGCAAGGCAAAGCGGGCGAGGCGCGCAGGGCGCCGAGCAGGCCAAGGGACCGGCCATCGCCAGGCCTTCCACTCGCGACGTGTGAAAGTGAAGACACTGCAGGCGTGTAAAGCCCCCCTTCTTGCCGCCCGTTTTCATCCGCCCGCCAGGTTCTCGTACAATTCACACAGCAATTAAAAAATATGGCGCGGCAATGCAGCCCGCTTATTTTCTGGAAGATCCACATGGTCGATAAATCGACGGGCTCCGCGCCCATGAATACCGCGCAACCCGGCGAAGCCGATGTTGCGCCAAAAGACTTTGAAACCGCGATTGCGCAGCTTGAAGCGCTGGTCGCTAAAATGGAAAGCGGGTCGCTGGCGCTGGATGAATCGCTCGCCGCGTACGAAAAGGGCGTTGAACTGGCCAAAATTTGTCAGCGGCGTCTGGATCAGGCCGAGCAACAGGTCAAAGTGTTGCAAGACAACCTTCTCAAGCCGCTGGCCGACGCCTCCGGCACGGGCGAGGACTAACACGCATGGGATACAAACCGGTCGATTTTTCGGGGTGGCTCACTGCACGCGTGCAGCACATCGAAACCGTGCTCGATGAAGTGTTGCCGCTGCCAACCGAAACCCCGCAGGTGTTGCATCAAGCCATGCGTTACGCTGTGCTTGGCGGCGGCAAACGGGTGCGCGCCGCTTTGGTGTACGCTGCCGGCGAGGCGTCGCTGCAGTCCGGAACGCCGGCATCGGCCCAGGAGATGGCGCTTGACCACGCGGCAGCGGCGGTCGAGCTGATACACGCCTATTCGCTGGTGCACGACGATCTTCCGTGCATGGACGACGACTCACTGCGCCGTGGTCGTCCGACGGTTCATGTGCAATTCGATGAGGCCACTGCCATGTTGGCGGGCGATGCGTTGCAACCCCTTGCGTTTGAAATGCTCAGCCTTATGCCCGTTGCGCCTGCCCTGGTCGTGCAGGCAACCCAGCTATTGGCGCAATCGGCAGGCAGCGTCGGCATGGTCGGCGGTCAGGCAATCGACTGCGCAAGCATCGGGCAAGCCTTGACGGACCAGCAATTGCAGCAAATGCACAGCATGAAGACGGGTGCCATGTTGGAGGCCAGCGTACTATTGGGCGGCATTGTGGCCGGTGCAAGCTCCGCGACCCGGTCATGCCTGGAAAACTACGCCGCCGCAGTTGGGTTGGCCTTTCAAGTGGTGGACGATATCCTGGACGTCACCTCGGATACGGCTACCCTGGGCAAGACCGCCGGCAAGGACGCGGCGGGCAACAAACCCACCTATGTTTCGGTGATGGGGTTGGACGGCTCGCGCACGCTGCTGCTGTCCCTGCGCGAGCAAGCCCATCATGCGCTGCTGCCGTTGGGCCCGTCGGCGGGCCGCCTGGCAAGCATTGCCGACTACATCGTCGGGCGCGATCGCTAGCGCCATTCTTTTCCAGCCGGCTTACTGTTATTGTTGACAGTCTAGAATACTGTCTGGGCACCACATTCTGAATGTATGACTACTGTCTCTCTTGAAAATATCCATTCTCCGGCCGACCTGCGCAAGCTCGACAGACGTGAACTGAAAGAAGTCGCTACGCAGTTGCGCGAGTTTGTCCTGCAGTCTGTTTCCAAAACGGGCGGCCACTTGTCGTCCAATCTTGGCACGGTTGAACTGACGATCGCCTTGCATCACGTATTCAATACGCCCGACGACCGCATTGTCTGGGACGTGGGGCACCAGTCTTATCCGCATAAGATACTCACTGGGCGCCGCGAGCAAATGGGGAAATTGCGTCAGCAGGGGGGTATTTCAGGTTTCCCGAAGCGTAGCGAATCCGAATACGACGCCTTCGGAACAGCCCATTCGTCGACCTCCATTTCCGCCGTGCTCGGCATGGCCGTCGCGTCGCGCAACGCGGGGCTCGACAAGCGCCAGCATATTGCGGTGATCGGCGACGGCGCCATGACGGCAGGCATGGCCTTCGAGGCGTTGAATAATGCGGGTGTGACACCTGGCGTGAACGTGCTGGTCGTGCTTAACGATAACGACATGTCCATATCGCCGCCTGTGGGCGCCCTTAACCACTACCTCGGACGGCTACTGTCGGGGCGCTTTTATGCGACTGCGAAGAATGTGGGGCGCGCGGTATTGCAGCACGTGCCGCCCGTACTTGAATTGGCGCGCCGGTTCGAAGGACATGCCAAAGGAATGGTCTCGCCTGCCACCTTGTTCGAGGAACTGGGCTTCAACTATGTGGGTCCCATCGATGGCCACGACCTCGACGCCCTTATCCCCATGCTCGAGAATTTGCGTGCGCTGGGTGGCCCGCAGTTTCTCCATGTGGTAACCAAAAAGGGCCAGGGCTATAAATTGGCCGAGGCCGATCCGGTCCTGTACCACGGTCCGGGCAAGTTCGATCCCAGCATCGGCATACAAAAATCCAAGGCGCCGGCCAAACAGACCTTCACTCAGGTGTTCGGGCGCTGGCTTTGCGACATGGCGCAGGCCGATAGCCGTCTTTTCGGAATTACGCCCGCCATGCGCGAGGGCAGCGGAATGGTTGAATTCGAGCAGCGCTATCCGGAACGCTACCAAGACGCCGGCATTGCCGAACAGCATGCCGT
>CAZONP010000295.1:0-3034 GCA_964581155.1 uncultured Candidimonas sp.
CATTTCAAGCCGCTGGGCTGGACCATTGTGGCCGCCGTGCCCGACGCCGACCTTACCCGCGCCGCCACCGACTTGCGCGATCGCCTTGCATGGATCTTCCTGCTAGTGCTGGCCATCGCGCTGGGCGTGGCGTGGGCATTGTCAGCACGCCTGACCCGACCGCTGCAACAGCTCGCCGATTTTGCCCGCGCACTGCCCGAACAAGACCTGGCGAGCGCGTCGCCCATTCCGCGCCACATCGCACAGTTGCCGCAGCAACGGCCGGACGAAGTGGGCCGGCTTGCCGCCACTTTCATCCACATGGATCGACAGTTGCGGGAAAAAGTCGCCAGCCTGGTACGCGAAACGTCGACTCGCGAACGCTACGAAGGCGAACTGAATATTGCGCGCGACATACAAATGGGCCTGCTGCCCATCGCGCTGGAAGGTCAGGTGCTGCGGCAAATCGACCTGTACGCCACCATGATCCCCGCCAAGGAAGTGGGCGGAGACCTATACGACTACTTCATACTGCCCGACGGCCGGCTGTGCTTCGCCATCGGCGACGTGTCCGACAAAGGCGTGCCGGCGGCCCTCTTCATGGCGGTTACCCGTACCCTGATACGCGCCGGCGCCGAGGACGAAACCGACCCGGCGCTGCTCATGGAACGCGTCAATAATCGGCTGTCGGAAAACAACCCGAATGTCATGTTCGTGACGCTGGTGGTTGGCGTACTGGACCTGGACACCGGCATGCTCGAATGGGCCAATGGCGGGCATCCGCCGCCCTGCGTGCTGGAGGCCGACGGCCAGTTGCGCCTGCTCGAAGGCCGTAGCGGCCCGGCCTGCGGCGTTCAGGAAGGCCTGCCCTACCGCAAATTCTCGACGCAATTGCAGCCCGGTGAAACGCTGCTGGGTTATACCGACGGGGTGACCGAGGCCGTCGGTCCCGACGGCACGCAATACGGCGAACATCGTTTGTTTGCCTGCCTGGCCCGTCTGCATGGCCTGCCGGCTGCCGAAGTCAGTGCCGCCATGCTGGACGACGTCGGCAACTTTGTTCTACAAACCGCGCAGTCAGACGACATCACGCTGATCGCCGCAAAAAGGATTACGCCATGACGCGCTTCTTCGTCCTGCTCTTGTGCGCCGCATGGTCCTTGGCCATTGCCCCGGCTGCGCGTGCGCAGGCGCCCGCAATGCCGGCCCTAGCCGTGTTCCCCACCGATCCCGTCGCCAAGCCCGATGGCGCCCGCTGGCGGCTGGGCTACGTGGAAAGCGGCGACTATAACGATTACCCACTTACGCTGGCCGAAATCGCCGACGGCTTGCAACGCCTGGGCTGGCTACGCTTGTCGCAGCCCAGGCCGGACGGCCTGAGCGGACGCGACCTATGGGCCTGGCTTGCCAAACACACAGAAAGCACCACACTGGAGTTCGTGGCCGACGCCTATTGGCAGCCCGGCAATTTCGACGCCGCCCAGCGTGCGCCCATGCGCGAGGCCATTACGCGGCGTTTGAACGACCGTCACGACATCGACTTGATGATTGCCATGGGCACGTGGGCGGGTCAAGACATGCGCGCCCTGGGGCCCATAGTGCCCACGATCATCGGTTCAACCAGCGACCCGGTAGCCGCAGGCATTGCCGACAGCCCGCAGGACAGCGGTCGCGAAAACCTGCATGCCCGCATCGAGCCCGAACGCTACGAGCGCCAGGTACGGCTTTTCCGTGAAATCGTGCCCTTCAAGACCCTGGGCATCGTCTATGAAGACAGCCACGAAGGACGCACCTACGCCGCCGTCACGGCGGTGGAACAGGTGGGACGCGAGCTCGGTTTCACCGTCGAGCACTGCCACGCTGTCTCAAGCAGCGTCAGCACGCAAGAGGCTACCGATAACGCCCTGGCGTGCTACGAAAAGTTGGCCAGTGCCCATGTGGGCGGCGTGTATGTCACCACCCATCGCGGCGTCACCAAGGATTCCATCGCAAAGATTGCCGCGAGCCTTGCGCAGGCCAAGGTACCCAGCTTTTCCATGGCAGGCTCCCGGGATGTGCGCGAAGGCATCTTGTTGAGTCTGGCGCAGGCGGACTTGTCGTATGTGGGCCTCTTCCATGCCGAAACCATTGCCCGCATATTCCAGGGCGCCAAACCGCGCCAACTTAGCCAGCTATGGGTGGATCCGCCCAAGATCGCCTTGAACCTGGCCACCGCCCGCCGTATTGGTTTCGACCCCCCGGTCGATATTTTGCTGGCTGCCGACGAAGTCTACGAATCGGCGCCCTGGCGCTAAAGACACTCACGGCACCCGGCGCCAAAAGGCGCTGAAGACGTTCACCCCGCCCGGGGCGCCATCGCGCCGAATTCGGCGGGATGCAGCGCGGCGTGGCGCGGCGGCAATGCCGCCAGCCTGTCGGCGCCAGACCCGGCCGAATGCCATGTGTCCAGCAAATGATCCGCCGCCGTCCGTCCGGATTCCAGCACATAGTCCGCATAGGCCAGCCATGGCCGATCCTGCGCCGTCAGCCCGGCGCGCGCCACAGCCATCACGTCGGCGCACAATGCGCGCACACCGTCGTGGGCCAGGCCGTGCCGGATGGCGGCCTGCCGCAGCTCGCCCAATTCATGCCAGCCCCGGTCCCGCACCAGTTGCCAGGCGGCATCCAGATTGGCCAGCAAACCCGCCTGCAGGGCAGTGGGCGCGATCAGGCGGCTGCGCGCTGCCACGTAGCCGCCTTCGCTCAGCAGACAGGCATCGGCAAAGCCGGCCCCTGGCGCCCGCCCTTCCACGTATCCGTCCACGCCGCAGGACGCGAACAAGTCCTCCAGTCCGCCGTCCCGCTGCCACGCCCGCATCAGGTCCGGCAAGTCGGGCAATACGTCAAGGCGATACCGGAAACGCGCATCCAGGAACTGGGCAATCTGCGAGTGTTCAAAGTGCATGGCATGCGGTTCCAGCACGACCTCCTCTCCGGTATCGGTGCGCCGTGCCCGCCATTGAGCCCCCTGAAGGAAAGACTGCAGGCAGGGATCGCCGTCGACGATGACGGTGGG
>CAZONP010000296.1:0-3016 GCA_964581155.1 uncultured Candidimonas sp.
GGCGAACAAACCCTTCATGTAGCGGTTCCGCTCGTTCAGCTGTTCCAAGGCACGAACCGCTTTACGGCTTAGCAAGCGAAAATCGCCTGTATCCGCTGGGATATCCACTTCGCTGATCGCATTCAGTACCCGGTAGAAGCGATGTGCGCTGTAGCGCTTGAACCAGGTTTCGCCAGCTCGTGAGCGGCGCCGCATGCAAACGACGTCCGCGCCGTTTTCCCAGGCGCGCAGCATGTCGGGAATGAGTTCCGGCGGGTCCTGCAAGTCGGCGTCCATGATGATGACCGCAGCACCGGCGGCATGTGCCAAGCCTGCCGTCAGGGCCGCTTCCTTACCGAAATTTCGGCTTAGAAATACAGCGGTCACCGCAGGATCTTCTTTGGCCAACGCATCCATCAGATTGGGTGTGCCATCGCGACTACCATCATCCACCAAAACAAGTTCGTAGGAAATGTCGAGACCGGCTAATACAGTGGTCAGCCGCTCATACAAGATCGCGATCACCTCGTGCTCGTTGTACAGCGGAACGACGATAGACAACTCAGTCTTTTGGCTTCGACAAAGCTCGGGGCGCCAGGCTTCAAATAATGCGTTCATAGAACACAATCCTTTCTTGATGTATTGACTTGATGGCGCAAGAATACGAGGATCGACAACAAAAATCCGTCAACCAAACATCAAGAAATCATCAATGCGGCATCGTGATTTGGAGGCGCCGCTGCGGCACGGGGTGTAGATGCATTATTTGGGATCCAGGCGGATTCTCGTCCCATTGTTGTCGGTCTGCGTGATATCGAGCCGCCAACCTAGCCTTTCGGTCATCAGCGTCACAATATAAAGACCGAACCCGCTATGCGTCGAGCCGTCGGACGCAATACTCCGTTGGCCTAAGAGGATGGACTGTTGATCGGCCGTCAGCCCCGTCCCTTGATCCTCAATTTCGATAGCATTTTCAGCTATCGTCACCCGGATATTGCTCTTGGTATGCTGTACCGCATTCTGTATGAGGTTGCGCAACAACATACGCACCATGACAGGATCTGTGTTCACGGTAAGAGGGTAGTGCGCCTCCAGCGTCACACGATCGTCAGCCTGGTGGCTAATCTTCACATCGTCTATGACCTGTTGCGCCACGGGACACACGTCAAATACTTCGTGAACTTCATGAGCGGGTTCGCGGCGGGACAGTCTGAGCAAAATGTCGACGTTGTCCCTCATTTCATCGCATGACCTGCGCACGCGCTTCAGCGTGGCACGGTCGTTTGAATAAAGCTGATCACGCGACTCCAGAATATCCAGCGCACCCGACATCACCGCGATAGGCGTACGCAATTCATGGCTGGCCAAGTTCAACAACGATTGTTCCCGCCGCATGTAAGACTCGAGTTCACCCAGGAATCTATTAAATGTCAGCGCAATGGAATGTAATTCGGCATCAAGATAGTCCGTTTTCATCGGAGGCATGTCGGGGCCCACTGGAATCCGGCTTATTCGCTCTGATAGCAGCTTCAATGGGCGAACAATGCGGCGGCTGCTCAGGACCGCCATAAGCAGACTGAACACGATGATGACCATAGTCATGATGGTCAACGCCAATACAAATAGTGTCTCCCGATTTTCGAAGTGCGTGATGTTCTTTGCCACGTAAAGCACGCCAGTCGGGACAGTTTCCACTGTCACCAGATAGGTCTGGCCTTCGACCTTCCTTTCCCCTGAATAGTTGTCGGGCAATCCGTGGAATACCGACGGCACGAGGGCGGGTCGAGGCTTGCTTGCAGGTACGAAGACAACGGCGAGATTTGGCGTGTCCCACACCCGTACGTCTTGGCCGCTATAGTTCATAAGTATGAAGTCACGTTCGTGCGCGAACTCCACGTCCAACATGGTGCGCTCAAGGTCTTCATTGACCAGCACCACGGTCATGACCATAGCGAACATGCTGATGACACTAACGGCCAGTATGGCGCGATAGACTCTGCGGGAAATTGACTTGAGTTTCATCAGGCGTCTTTGTTAGGCGCCAAGAGCCTGTAGCCGCGACCATGTATGGTTTTGATCATTGGGTACTGGAACGTGTCTTGTAGAAGTTTGCGAAGTGAATACACATGGGTGCGCAAAGTATTCATGTCGACCTCCCTCTCGCCCCAAACGGTATCTTGAATTTCAGCGTATGAAAGGACTTTAGGGTAGGACTTGATCAATTCCTCGAATATCCGCGCCGCCGTGCCGGAGAGTTCGAGCTGGTCGCCATTGTCGGTACGAACGACAAACGTGCCATGATCAAAGCTGATGCCGGGTATACGGATTTCCGGTGTCGTGGAAAACCCGGCCTTGCGACGGTATAGCGCGTCGACTCTTAATTGCAGCTCACGCAGATCAAACGGTTTGACCAGATAATCGTCGGCGCCAACGGTGAAACCCTGTTCCTTGTCTTGCAATTGATCCTTCGATGTCATGATAATGACCGGGGTCGAGCAGTGAATATCGTTACGGATGCGTCGACATATCTCGAACCCCGACAGCCCAGGCAGCATCACATCCAGGACGATGACGTCGTAGTTATTGGTGGCAATAAGATGAAGCGCCGTCAAGCCGTCTGATGCAAAGTCCAGAACGTAACGCTTGTCATCGAAAAACTCCAACAGGTTCGCGGCTAAGCCGGCGTGATCCTCCACGATGAGCATTCGAATCGCGTGCTTCAAAGACATGTTGGTTTCTTTCAGTGGTGGGTGGCCGTTAAATATATCAAATCATAGCCCCTAAGCAGGCCCGGAATGACCTGACGCAGCATGGCGGAGCCGGGGGACTGCATAGCGAAGACAAGGAACTAAGGAGTACATGAGAATGAAATGGGAACATGAATTCGCTGGCCGCTGGTTCGGACGCGGGAGCGACGCCCTTACAGACGCTCAACGACGCGTGATGCAAAGCGCGGTGGAGCGAGGACATCCGACGCATGGAGCGGGGTTCGAATGCCGATAGGTAAGATGGCGCTGTATGCTGTTCTTGGCGCTTG
>CAZONP010000297.1:0-2995 GCA_964581155.1 uncultured Candidimonas sp.
CGGAAACGGGCCAGTTCGATCTCAGCCACCTGTTGCCTGAATTCGAGTTGCGGTATGGCTTTGTCGCGGGGGTCAGCAGTCACCCGGACCGCCTGGACACCATCAAGTCGGTTTTCAACGAGACCGGTGTGCTGATCGATCCGCACACGGCTGACGGCGTGAAGGTGGCGTCGGCTTATGTCGAAGACGGCATTCCAATGCTGGTACTCGAAACCGCCTTGCCGGCAAAGTTCAATGAAACCATTGTCCAGGCCATAGGCCGGCCGGCTCCCATTCCGGAGCACCTGAGCAATCTGGCCGCCCTGCCGCAGCGTGTGCACGTAATGGATTGCAAGCTGGAACTGGTGCGCGACTACATCATGCAGCACGCTCCGGCCTGATCGGGACTCGATCAACACCGTGGCTCACGCCTACGCCTCACATGTTGACGGTTAGTCATTTTCTTTCTATCGGCATTGGCGCGGCCATTGGCGCCATTTGCCGCTGGCTGCTGGGACTTTGGCTGAACCATCCGTCCGTCGCGCTGCCGTGGGGCACCCTGGCAGCGAATTTGGTTGGCGGTTACCTGATCGGCGTTTTTTTGGGGATGCTGGCCATATACCCTGAAGTCCCGGCATGGGTCAGGCTTATGCTGGTCACGGGTTTTCTCGGCGGCCTCACCACCTTCTCGACGTTCTCCGGTGAAACCATAGGGCTGCTCGAAAGAGGTGCTTACGTGTCCGCCATGGCGTATGCGGGGGTCAGTTTATTGGGCAGTTTGGCCTTGACGGCTTTGGGCATCGCCACCGTGCACGCCTTGCGTTAAGCCTTGCCGATAAGCGCGGCTGCGTCGCGGCCGCTGCGCACTGCGCCTTCCAAAACTCCGGGGTAGCCGGTATCGGTCCAGTCGCCCGCAGCCCACACGCGTTCCCATGCGGTGCGGTTGCCCGGACGTGCAAGCCCGGGGACGGCGGCAAAGGTGGCGCGTTTCTCTATAATCGTTTCGTGACAGCTTACGTCGGGCATGTGGCCGAATCCGCTGGTTTGTTCACGCACCTGCTGGATGATCGCGGCAACGGCTTCCTGGCGCGGGACGGCCTGGAAGGCGCGGGCGTCACTGACAACAACATTGAACCGGCCGTCGCGATCGAACAGCCATTGGCCGAACTGCAGGCGGCCAGGATCGTCCTTCAGAAGCAGCATGGCCTGGGGCAGACGCCAGGCATGTTTCAGCTGCAGGGTAACCGTGGCAATCGGCAGGAAGGTGAATGCCTCGAGCATGTGCAGGTACTGTGTGCCGGTGTTCGACGCGGGCAGCTGACGCAGCAGGCGAAGGGCCGCAGGCGTATTTGTCGCGATCACAGCTGCATCGAACATCTCACCGTCAAGCTGCACGCCCGACGGGTGAGGCGCCAGGTGCCTGACGGCGTGGCCGCGCCGCACAGTCAGCCGCGCGCCATGTGGCGTGGCAAAGGCGTGCTCTACGTGGTCGGGCCACAAACTGGATAAGTCCACCTTTGGCAGCAGCACATCGCACGCGCTTCTTGGCCCTCCCACGCTGTCTTTCAGAACACGCGCGAATAGTTGCGCGCATGCCAGGTCCAGTGGGGTATTGAGCGCGGCCAGGCATAAGGGCTGCCACAGCATGCGTATCACGCGTGCCGACTGCCGCCCCTGGCGCAGCCATTGCGCCACCGTCTGATTCGCAGGGGTGACCCAGCCATGCCGCTTCAGCGACTGGATCAGCGCAGCAATGGCCAGACGCTCCTTGAAACTGATGCCATGGGCACCCAGGATGGCGCCCAATAGATGGAAGGGCGCCGGCAGCTTTGGTACACGCAATGCAAAGCTGCCGTCGGCTGCGGATAGCGCCAGCGGCAATCTGTCGAATTGTGTGTCGGGATCGAGGCCCAGCAGTCGCATGAGTGCCAGCGTTTCGGAATAGGCGCCCAGTAGCAGATGCTGCCCGTTGTCGATGCTGGTGTTCAGTGATGGCGAGTCGACGCGTCGGGCGCGACCGCCCAATGTGCGCGATGCTTCGAAGACAACCACATTATGACCTGCTTGCCGCAGGCGGGCAGCCGCGCTCAAGCCTGCCCAGCCGCCCCCAATGACTGCGGTAGTCAACCCTGGCTCAGGCGCTTGACGAAACCGCGACCGCCGCCCACCCAGATTTTCCAGGCCAGCCAGAATTTTCGGATGGGTGTCAGGGATATGCGTTGATCCAGTACTTGCCAGTTGTCGCGTTCGATTTCGTGCAGCAAGGCATGGTAGATTGCGGCCATCATCAGGCCAGGCCGTTGGGATCGGCGGTCGACTTCGGGCAAGGCCTGCATGGCTTCGCGGTAGCACTGCCGGGCGCGCTCGGTTTGAAAGCGCATAAGTTCGACGAAGCGCTCCGAATGCTGCCGGTCTATGATTTCCGCTGCCGTGACGTTGAACCGCTGCATGTCATCGACCGGAAGATAAATACGCCCACGACGCGCGTCGTCGCCCACGTCTCTGATAATGTTGGTGAGCTGGAACGCAAGACCCAGCTTCTCGGCATATAGCAGCGTTTCGGGCTGCGTATGGCCGAAGACGCCGGCAGACAATTCGCCCACCACACCGGCCGCGTGCCAACAGTATTTGCGCAGGCTCGGCCAGTCGGGGTAGCGGGTCTGGTCCAGATCCATTTCCATTCCTTCAACCACGGCGTGAAGGCGTTCGGCACTGAGTTTGCAGGTGTCGACATGGGCGGCTAGCGCCTGCATTACGGGGTGTTCGGTCTTGCCGACATACAGTTGATCGATTTGCGTATGCCACCATGCGAGCTTCATGCGCGCGACGGACGGTTCATGGGATTCGTCGACGACGTCGTCGACTTCGCGGCAAAACGCGTACAACGCCGTTATGGCACGCCGTCTTTCCGGGGGCAGGAAGAGAAAGGAGTAGTAAAAACTCGAACCACTTTGGGCGGCTGTGTTCTGGCAATATTCGTCAGGGCTCATGCGTTTTCGTAGCGGGGTGGACTTAT
>CAZONP010000298.1:0-2993 GCA_964581155.1 uncultured Candidimonas sp.
CTGGAAATACGGCTCAATGTGCCGTATTTCGACGATATCAAGGACGGCAGCCTTACCCGTTTGTTGCACGATATCGAGCCATCCCTGATCGCCTACCTTGCCAAGGCGGAATGATCCTATGCGACTTGCACGACTTGACCTGATACGTTACGGAAAATTCACCGACCGCTCGGTGGACCTGCCAACATCGTCCTGCGATTTCCATATGGTGATCGGCCGCAACGAGGCGGGTAAATCCACCCTGCGGCAAGCGATCCACGATCTTCTGTACGGATTTCATGTCCATAGCCCTATGGATTTTGTGCATGCGAAAAGCGAATTACGCTTGGGCGCCGTTATTGAACAGGCGGGCGATACGCTCGAATTTCATCGCGTCAAAGGTAATAAAAATACGGTGCGCAATGGTGACGACACACCGCTGCCGGATACGGTCCTGACCCCTTTCCTGGGCAAGGTTGCGGCGGATTTCTTCAATAATATGTTTGGGCTGGATCACCCGCGCCTGATCAAGGGCAGTAACGATATGCTCAAGGCGCAGGATAACGTCGGCCAGGTCTTATTTCAGGCAGCCGCTGGGGTAGCCGGCCTTGGTACGGTGTACGAGGCTTTGCAGGCCGAGGCCGCCAGCTTGTGGGCGCCTCGCAAATCAAAGGATCGCTTGTGGTACGCCGCCCTGGCGCAGCTCGACGAGGCGACCAGCGCACTGAAGGACGCAACGGTGCGCCCGCGCGAGTGGTCCGACGTCAATCGCCGTGTCGAACAGCTACGGGTCGACTGTGATAAACAGGCGGCCAACTATGGCGAACTGCTCGCCCGGCGCGAACGCCTGGAGCGAATCCGGCGGCTTGCGCCCGATTTGAACGTGCTGCTCGACACGGAGCATCGGCTGGAACAGATGGGATCGGTGATCGAGTTTGCCGACGACGCCGGCAATATACTGACGACTGCTGAACTGGAATTGGCCAGGGCCGACCAAAGGCGGACGACGCACAGCAGCAACATTGCCCGGCTGGAAGCGGCGCTTGCCGCGATAAACGTCGACCATGCGGTGCTGGCGGCCCGTGCCGACATCGAAGAGCTGGAGACGCTGCGCCATCGCTATGGCTCCCACCCGCAGCTGATCGAGCGCCATTTGGGTGAGGTCGAGGCGCTTTGGAAAGATGCCTGCAACGCCGCCGCACAGCTGGGATGGGACTTCGACGATAGCGATGCATTGCAGGCACGCCTGCCCGGCCTGCCATTGCGCCGGCGCATCGAAGAGCTGCTGCGCGACCATGACGGCCTTGTGCGCAGCGCCCAGGCAGCGACCAAAGGGGTACGCGAACGGCAAACGGAAATGGATACGCTCGCGGCTCGCCTTAAAGTGCTTGATGTCGTCGATGTGGCGCCGGGCCTGCAGGCGGCGGTATCGCGGGCATCCGCCCTGGGCGAACCCTATGCCGCGGCACGCAAGGTCAATCAGGCGGTGGCGGCGGCTCGTTCCGACCTTACCCGGGCAATGGAGCGGCTGGTCGGGTGGTCGGGTGACGTTACGGCACTGCGGATGCTTGCCGTGCCCTCCAGGCAGGCAGTGGGCCAGTGGGTGCTTGAACGCCAGGAGTTGCTGTCGGAACTCAAGTCGGCCGGCAAGCGCCATGACGACTTGATGGCTGAGCAACAGGACGAAGAACTTGGCCTTGCTCAGTATCGGCAATCGCACAAGGCTGTAACTGGCGAGGACGTCGGCCAGGCGCGCGAGCAGCGCGATCAGTCGTGGCAGGCGATACGCGGCGGCCGGGTGGCTCTGGACACCGCCGCAGATGCATTCGAACATCAAGTCCAACATGCCGATCAATTGGCCGATGCGCGGCTGGGCAATGCAAAGGAAGCGGCGGAACTGCAGAACCGGCTGCACCGGCTGGCACGCGTGCAGCAGCAGTTCGACCGTGCCGCAGGACACGTGCGCCAACTGCGCGCGGCACTCGACGCACTGGACGCGAAATGGGCCGACGTATGCGGCACCCTTGGTCTGGACAACATGCCGGTTGATCAGGCGTCCGAATGGCTGACCCAGAAGGAACGGGTGCTCGAGGCTGCACAACGCCTTGAAATGGAGCGGCAGGAAGAGGCGGCATTGCTCTCCAGCCAGCAACAGGCGCAAGCCGACCTTCAGGCGGCCTTGCAGGCAGCGGGGCTTGCCGTGGCCGAGGATGATCTTGCCGCGCTGCAAATCAAGGCCGGCAATCATATACTTGCGGTGGAGACGGCCAAAGCCAATCGCCTTGCCCTGAAGGATCAGTTGGCCCAGTGCAAGCCCATTCTGAATGCTTTGCACGAGGCGCAGGCTGCGGCGGCGACTGCACTGGAGCAATGGCGCGCGGATTGGGAAAATGCGCTTGCCATGGCAGGACTTCCAGGCGATGGCAATACCGCGTCTGTTGGCGCCGCCCTGGGTCTGATGCAAACCGTCGAGGAACGTCTTGGCGCCATACGCCAGAGGCGTGTCGAACAGATCGACGTCATGCGCGCCGATCTCGTGGAGTTCAAGCGTATCGCCGTCAAGGCCGCAAAGGCGGTCGGCGATGCCGATCCTGCTGAAGACCCCTCGCAGCTAAGCACAATGCTGGCGGCACGATTGACTGCAGCGCGTCAGGCACAAGAACTGGCCGGTGCCATGACGCAAGAGCTTGCCCATGCCCAGGCCCAGCTGCGCCAGGCCGATGAATCGATGCTGGCGGCCAAAGCCAGCCTGCGCCCGTTAATTGAACGTGCCGGGGTACAAAGCAACGACCTCCTGGCGCAGGCCATCACGCGCTCGGATCAATACCGGCGCCTGCGCGAGACAGCCGTGGCCACCACCAAACAACTACTCGAGAATGGTGGGGGCTGGAACCGCGAACAAATCCAGCACGCGGTGCAAACCACGGGGCTCGAGGGCTTGGCAACCGAGCTGAACGAGGTGGATGCAGCAATCGGGGCTGCGGCGTCGGAGCAAAGCCGCCTGGCGGTCGAGC
>CAZONP010000299.1:0-2991 GCA_964581155.1 uncultured Candidimonas sp.
TTCTAGTGGGCGCCTTATGGGCAGTTTGCGCAGACGGCCAGGCCGGTAAGGCCTCACCGCCATAAGTCGCCACGACCTGGCCCTTGGGATCAGTCACCAAGACCTTATCGACCCGCGCGAACAGAATACCGTGGGTTGATACCGTCGCATAGTTACCCTGGCTTAGCTGCCGATCAGCTCCAGTAATTGTCATGACCACGTTAATGTTCAGCAGTTGCGCTCCGTTAAGCAGCTTTTCGGCTTGCTCTTGCGGCATTTTGATCGGATAGATCGACAATTGGCGGTCGGTGAGCAACGCGGGCGGGCCCATCGCCGTCGCGTTGCGCAGGCCTACGACCGCATACTGCTTACCGTCCGCGTACGTCATCAGGCCGTCATTTGCTCGATCAAGGGCATATAAGGGGACGCCTTTGAATTTGGCGTTCATCGGATGTTTGAAGGGAATGGGCCTGTCGGCCACCTTACCATTGCCAAACAAGATCACGGCGTTGGCCCGATCGTACCTAAGATTACCCAACCTTCCCCGCAGCACAAAAGTAACCTGGACCTGCTTGGCTCGTTTCAACACCTCGGCCTTGAACTGGGGGAGCAATTCCTGAGCGGCTACTGCGGGATTACGATCTCGCAGGCTGGCGGGAGGAAACACCCAATCGCCGGTTTGCTGTCCGGGCGCTCCACCGTATCGATCCGCGTTCTGCGCCAGTTTTATTTCCTGTTCCGCAGCAGAGAGCCACACTTCTTCTTTCAAGGGTTCAGGCGCGTGCTTGATCAGATTCAACAGCATGGCGTCGTTTGAAAAGTTGGGTATGCCTGGATCCAGGTACGCCCCCTGGGTGGCGTGGGAAGCCACCGGAAGTAAAAGCAAAGCAGCCAGCAGCCCCGCCTTGCCAGCTAAAACCGCTTTTTTTCTTGCGTACTCGGCCATAGTGAGTCCCTTTCTTTGTTTGCAACGTGTGGGCGCTATCTCGTAGCGGATGTGCGGTGGGCCGCTTGCGCAGGGCGCCAGCGCGGCAAGGCCTCGGCATCGTATGTGGCTAAAACCATGCCCGTCGGGTCCGTGACGAATACCTTGTCGACCCGTGCGAACAAAATACTGCTACTGGCGTTCATCCCAGGGCGCCCTTGGGCTCCCGTGATGGTCATGACCACATTCGCCACCAACACCTTGCCTTCGTTCATCAGCTTTTCAACCCGATCCTGGGGCATCTTGATGCCATGAGTCGCCAGCTCGCGGTCGGTCACAACGCGCGGGGTGAAGCCGGCGGTGATCATGTCCCTGAACCCGTAAACAGTTAACGGGGAGGCGTCGGTATGCTTGGTCAGGCCGTCCGACGCGCCAATCGAATAAACGGGAACGCCCTGGTGTTTCGCGTTGATCGGCCGCTTAAGCGTAATAAGCTTGTCAGCGGCCGTACCATTGCCGAACAACATCATGCCGCTCGCAAAGTCGTACTTCAGATTGCCCAGGAAACTTCGCATGACGAATGTGCCTTCCACCTCCTGGGCGCGCTTCAAAGCTTCTGATTTAAAGCTGGCAAGCAGTTCTTCAGCGGCAATTTGCACATTCCGCTCTCGCACGCTTTCCGGGGGAAACGCCCAATTCACTGGCGCGTCACTGCTTCGTAATGGGCCGCGTTTATCCCAGTTTTGGGCCTGCCTGATTTCGTCTCTTGTCGCGACCAGCCAGGCCTGTTCGCTTAAAGAATCCGGCTCATGTTTCAAGAGATTCATCAGCATTGCGTCGGCCGAAAAATTGGGTATGCCCTCGTCGAGCGAGGACCGTGCCGCCGCCGCAGTGGCGATCTCGGCGGCGCGAAGATCTTCAATCGCCGCTTCCATACTCGCGTGAATCCCGGACCCAGCGGCCGGACCGCATTTTATTTCCCTGCTCGAACCTGACAGGGCAACTACGCGTACGGCAACGGGCGTGACTGGCGTAGGCCCCCTGGACTGTGGCGAGCACATATGGACCTTGGCGATAGGTGCCCAGGCCGGGTCCTCAATCGTTTGAGTTTGGTAAGAAAAATAACGTGAAGGGTCTTGAAACTGGGTGGCGTGGACCACCGAAGAAAGCAACAACAATGCAGCCTGCATGACCATCTTGCTGGTTAACGCTGCGACTTTGTCAGTGAGTGCGGTCATGGGGGATTCCTAGTAGGAAGCGCGATATACCTGCGAGACGTTCTTTTCTTCAACTGAAAGAACCGTATCCGCTTTGGATCGCGGCTGCCATAGGTTATTTATCCGTCACGACTGCAAGGCGTTCAATACATGTGTGAAGCGGCGGGTCCATCATTTTCTTGATGCGCTAGCGCACATGGCAACGGCGGCCGAGCGGATGCAAAAACTAATATTCAACAAGAACAACTTTTATAATCGATATTGTGCAGGCATAATCCGTATTAACGCGTTGCAGCTTAAATTCATCATTTTTTCGCACCCTGCGGCAGCTGCATCAGGAACATTCCATGAGCGACCTTCCCAACAACCCTATTGGCGCAGCGTGGCTAGCCCAGGTGTACCAGGTTTCCCCGACCGGGCGCATGCCAGTAAAAAGCCGGATCGGCGGGCGGCGGGCCACACAGGTCAGTGACGGTGTCAGGCAGGAAACCTACCCGGAGGCAATGCGTCCTTCGTCTGCGCCGGCAGCACATCTTCAATTTCTCCTGCGCCACGAAGTGCCGCAGCTTGAATTCCTGTCTCGCCTGTTCGCCAGGACCGGTCCCGCCTTTGTTCAGGCCTGGGTCGATGCCGAACCGACCGGGCAGTATGCCCGCCGGGCTGCCTTTCTGTATGAATGGTTGACCGAAAACACCCTACAGGTGCCGGAACGCATCGGCGGCAATTATGTCCATGCCATCGACGACACCAAGCTTGTGGCTGCCTCGTCAGATTGCGCTGTGAAAGTGCCGCGCTGGCGCATCAACGACAACTTACCGGGTACACGATACTTTTGCCCGACCATCGTCAAGACTGACGCAACGATCCAGG
>CAZONP010000300.1:0-2981 GCA_964581155.1 uncultured Candidimonas sp.
TCATGCCGGGCGCCCCGGCCGGCGCGGCCACCATGTGGTTGATGGCGCTCACCGGGCTGCTGTTGTCGGCTATCCTTTTATTCGGTTGGTACGGACATATTGTGCGGCAACATGCCCGGCGCCCCACCTGACGAATACGCCTCAGGCTGCGGACGACATCTCTGCAGGCGTTGCCTGCGCCTCGTCGGACGTACCCTCCACCGTTGGGGTCACCAATTCGACGACTTTACTACGCGACAGCATGCCCAGGAACTCATCGTTTTCGCCCGTCACCGCCAAGGGCTCCGTACTACGCAACATGCGTCCAAGCACCTCGTCCAGACCCGCTGTCGCCGGCACTGAGGCCATGTCCTCGACATAGCGTGCGATGTCCCGCGCGCCCTCGCGCATGGCGCGATCGGCGGCCGTTCGGGTAAGAACGCCGGCCAGGCGCTTGCCGTCCAGCACTGCCGTGTAATCGAAGCGCATGGCTGCCATGCGTTCCAAGGCGTGGGCCGGACGCGACCGCATGGTCAAGGTTAAAGACGGTTCATTGCACGCATGTGCCGCATTGAGCACCTTGCCGCGATTCACGTCCTGCAGGAACGACTGGACGTAGTCGTCGGCCGGCGCGAGCAGGATGTCCTCCGGCGTTCCTTCCTGGACGAGCTCGCCGCCCTTGAGGATGGCAATACGGTTACCCAGCCGCAATGCCTCGTCCAGATCGTGCGTGATAAAGACAATAGTCTTGTTCAATTGCGCCTGCAACTGCAGCAACTGGTCTTGCATCTCCCGGCGTATCAGAGGGTCGAGCGCCGAAAATGCTTCGTCCATCAAGAGAATTTCCGCGTCGGTGGCCAAGGCGCGGGCCAGCCCCACCCTTTGTTGCATGCCGCCCGAAAGCTGATGTGGGTACTGATTCTCGAATCCCACCAATCCAACCTGCTCCAGCCAATGTTGGGCGCGTTTTCGGCGTTCGTCCTTGCCGATGCCCTGCACTTGCAACCCATAGGCAACGTTTTCGATGACCGTACGATGCGGGAAGAGTCCGAAGCGCTGGAACACCATGCTCATCTTCTGCTGCCGGAATTTTTCCAGTGCGGATTTTCCCAGCGTCACGACATCGACGCCATCGACGAGAATCTGCCCTGCGCTTGGTTCGATGAGCCGATTGAAGTGGCGGATCAGGGTTGATTTGCCGGACCCCGACAATCCCATGATCACGTAAATACTGCCTTCTTCGATCGACAGGCTGATGTCGCGCAGTCCCAATGTGTGGCCGCTTTCGGCGAGCAAGTCTTCCTTGCTGATGCCGCCGCGCACTTTTTCAAGCCAGCGCTCCGGACGGGGACCGAAAATCTTGAATATATTGCGGACTTCAATTTTTATCGTCATGTCACGCTCCCTTGTGCTGACGTTGACCGAACGCCTGTGTGATGCGGTCGAAGACAATGGCAAGTATCACGATGCCCAGGCCGGCCAGTACGCCGCGACCAACTTGCAGGCGGTTAATTCCCTGCAGCACCTCGTAACCGAGGCCGCGCACCCCGATCATGGATGCAATGACCACCATGGCCAGGGCCATCATGGTCGTCTGATTGATTCCCGCCATGATATTCGGCATGGCCAGAGGCAGCTGTACGCCGAACAGCTGTTTCATGCGATTGGCGCCGAATGCGCGTGAGGCCTCGAGCACTTCGGAGTCCACCAGACGGATGCCCAGATCGGTCAGCCGGATGACGGGCGGCACAGCGTAAATGACCGTGGCGATGATGGCCGCGATCTTGCCAAGATTGAACAGCATGACGACCGGTATAAGGTAGACAAAGCTGGGCATGGTTTGCATTACGTCCAGCACGGGCAGCATGATGGTGCGCAGCCACTTGAAGCTGGCCATCATGATGCCTATGGGTATGCCTATGGCAACCGACATAAGCACGGCAACAATCATGAGCGAAAGGGTTTGCATGGCGGCATCCCACAGGCCGATCACACCTATCATGCATAGCATGCCGCCTATGATCAACGAGAAGCTGATACGGCGGCTGGCCAGCCAGGCCAGTCCCATGATGGCCAGTACGACCGTCCACCAAGGGGAATACCGCACCACCTGATCCATCCAGATCAAGAGATCGAGCAGCGGCTGTGTGAGTGATCGCAGCAAATCTGAATAGTTGCTTACGATATTGGCGACAAAATCGTCGATGGGCGCGCGCAAGGCCCGGGGCGAAATAATTTCGGGAAACATAAAACCAACTCCGTAAAATTCGAAAAGGCGGCGAACTTATGGTCCGCCGCCGAATAACCTGCCGGGTGTCAATCCGGTCAGCCCCGAATGGGGCTTTCAGTCACGAATGCTAAAGAGCTGCTTTTACGCGTGTGGCGACGTCCGCAGGCAACCATTTCGTCCAGATATCGCCTTCGTTTTGCAGAAACCACTTGGCCACGTCGACCGGTTCGCCTTCCGTCTCTTCCATGTGCGCCATGACCTTACCCATGATGGGCAGAGGAACAGACACATTGCCCAGAAACTTCGTGAGTTCAGGCGCATCTTCAGCGAACTTCGTCGTTACAGCGGTAAAGACCGGGTTGTCCGGATACGCGCTGGGTTCCGGCTTGGCGCAGTCGGGATCGGTCAGGCAGGTATGCTTGGCCTTGTCGTAAGCGGGAAGCTCGAGCTTGACCAGGTCCATGGACCCCACCAGCGGGGTGGGATACCAGTAATAAAACGCCATATTCTCTTTGCGCTTGTAGGCGGCGGTCAGTGCGGCTTTCTGTGTGGCACCGGTACCCGGCGAAAACAAGGTGAAAGAATCACCCAGGTTCAGTGCCTTGAACAGATTGCCGCTGACAACTTCGCAACCCCAGCCGGCCGGACAACCATAGAAGCGGCCCTTGCTGGGTTCTTCAGGATCTTTGAATTCGTCCTTGAATTTTGGCAGGTCGGCGGCGGACTTGAGTTCAGGAAGACGCTCGGCGGTATAGCGCGGAATAAACCATGC
>CAZONP010000301.1:0-1124 GCA_964581155.1 uncultured Candidimonas sp.
CTGCCAATATGCTCGGCGGAATCATTGAAGGCCAGTGCCAACTCGCCGATCTCGTCAGACGATCGGTAAGCTACCCGGGCGTTATAGTTGCCGGCGGACAGCTCGCGGCAATGCGCCGACAGCTGGCGCAGCGGCATTACCGTTTGCCGACGTGTAAGGGCAAAAGCGGCAAACAGCATGAGCATGTCTACGATGAACAAGGTATACATCATGAGCAAGGCGTGTCTTTGCGTTGCCTGGCTTTCTTCGACAATGGAGCCAATCAAGGCTTCAGTGTTGCCCAGCAAGCGGGTCGCGTCGTCCATGACGGCATAACGCAATGCCACGCGTTCGGTGAATTGTTCGCTATCGTTCACATGCGGCGCAAGGGAAGCGGCCAGCAGGTTCAGGACATTGTCCCGGTAGCTTGCCCACCGGTACATCACTGCGTCCAGGGACTCCGCATGGCCGGGCGACAGCCTGCGTATGTCCTGCCCGAACACCGCTTTACCATTACGGAGCGCATCCAGGGCCAGCTCGAATTGCTGCATGCTGCGCTCGATGTTATCCGTGCCGGGACCCTGGCCCGCTGACATATTCACGGTTTCGTACGCTATCTTTTGGCTGAGCATGCGGAGCTTTCCGGCGACATTCACCGTCGCCGCCACGCCGTTGAACTCATGCAACATACCCTTGACCAGCAAAATATTGGCCGCCGCGAACACCAAAACCAGCAAGAAAATAGCGCCAACTTTCTGACCGATGCTCAGAGAGGCACCCAGACGGCGGCGTTGGCGCGGTCCTGATAGTTGCGGCGTCTTCAGTTTCGTGGCGTGATCATTTGGCATCGGTCGCTATCCGCTGCGAGAAACGCGGATGAAGTGTCGGGGTATACCATGATCCCCTAAGTCGACCGCCCCCACGTTGATCGTCGTCACAAAACGTAATAAAACAACAGCATCTGTCACCCGTTTGACTATTGGGGAGCCATAACGTTGTGCCGATACGACGCTTCGGTCTTGGAACTGAACGAGCGTTTGATTTCGCGCCGGTGTCCAGGCCGGCGCGAAATCAAACGATTGGTACTACACGCTTGCTACCGCACGCTTGCTACCGCACGCTTGCTACCGCACGCTTGCTACCGC
>CAZONP010000301.1:1224-2967 GCA_964581155.1 uncultured Candidimonas sp.
CGCTTGCTACCGCACGCTTGCTACCGCACGCTTGCTACCGCACGCTTGCTACCGCACGCTTGCTACCGCGCGGCAGGGCGGGCGGCGTATCGTTGAGCCGCCAGCGTGAAGA
Organism: uncultured Candidimonas sp.; assembly: GCA_964581155.1. Lineage (GTDB taxonomy): Bacteria > Pseudomonadota > Gammaproteobacteria > Burkholderiales > Burkholderiaceae_B > Pollutimonas. The sequence continues at coordinate 1,337 of CAZONP010000301.1, forward strand.
CCACAACGCCTACGACCGCGCCGGGCAGGAGCCCAAGCAGGAACGCCAGCAACACATCCAGCCCGGAACTAAACGCGCTTGGCGTGGCGTACGTCCAGTAAGGCACGGCCACGCTGGCGACGACCGCCGTGGCCAAGCCCGCCAAGCCCCCTATCCACAGCGGCCGCAAAACAGACTTATTGCTCCGAGCCATAATCCGGAAGCCGTAAAGCAACAGCACAAGGAGCACGACAGCCAGGAAAACAGTGGGGAAAAACCATGCTCCCAGCGTTTCCTGAAGAATGAAATACATGGAGGTGAGAGTGATGTCGTTCATGAAAATCTCCGTTTAGGCACGTCCGCGCAGCATGGCGCGATAGGCGCCGATAAGACCCTTTTCATCTATCACCCATGAAGACCAAAGTTCTTCCAAAGGATCGATGAACCAGAAAGACGGAGTCAGATTGCCGGCGTAATCAAATTCAACCAACATGGCTTTTCCATAGCCTGTGACCATGGGACACGAGGTGTAGCCGTTGTACGCGGCCGTTGGAGCCTTGCCATTAAGTTCTGCGACCAGGTTCTCCACCACCACCGGTACTTGCCACTTGACGCTGGCTGCCGTCTTGCCACGTGGCACACCCGCAATATCGCCAACAGAGAAAACATTCGAGTAACGGGGGTGGCGCAAGGTGGCCTTTTCGGCCTCAACCCAGCCGTCGGCGGCGAGGGGCCCAGTGCCCCACGGCAAGGGACTGTTACGCACCGCGTCCGGTGCGCGCATGGGCGGAACCACATGGATGAAGTCGTAGTCCATGCTTACCTGGCCTTCCGGAGTACGGTAGATGGCACGCTTGGCACCAGGATCCAACGCAATGAGTTCGTGGTGGTAGTTGACCGCAATGTCGCGTTCAGAAAACAGCTGCTTGACCTTTTTATCGACCGGCACGACCGAGAACAAACCGGCGTTGTTCGAGTTGTAGATCATTTTGATCGCGCCCCGCCGTCCCTGCAAACGTGCCTTGTCCTCAGTGATGAAACTGATCTTCAATGGTGCGCCGGCGCACTTCATCTCTGTTCCCGGCCGACCGAAAAGCCCCACACCGCCTGCGGCAATAAACGCGTCGATTGCCTGAGAAGAGGCAAATGCGGCATCGGGGCCGGCGTAGATGCTGGCGATGCCGTTCTTGCCGATCAGATCCTCGCTCATCCCTTCGATGGCCTGGTAGTCCAGCTTCAGCCCGGTGGCGACGAACAGGAAGTCGTACGGCACACGTTGGCCCGATGCCGTCGTGATCGAATTGGCGTCGGGATCGAACTCCGCCACCGCCTGGTTTATCCATTCGACGCCGCTGGGAATGTAGCCGGCATTGTCCTGCGTGACTTGGCCGGGGGTCCATATGCCTGCGCCCACCAGGGTGAAGCCGGGCTGGAAGTGATGCTTTTTCTTCGCATCCACAATGATGATGGTTGCGTTGGGCAAGGCCCGACGGAGTCGCGCCGCCAGACTGAGTCCCGCAGCACCGGCCCCGGCAATAACGATGCGGGGTTTGGCGGACGACTGCGCGCCTGCCGTTGACAGGCCGGCAGTCCCGATAGCGGCAACGACCGCGCCGGCCAGAATAAAGTCGCGTCTTTTCATACCTTGCTCC
>CAZONP010000302.1:0-1213 GCA_964581155.1 uncultured Candidimonas sp.
TTCGGGGTGCTTATCGGCCTTATTGTGGGCCTGGCCGCCGCCGTTGCCGTCGCCCTTTTCGTGACCCAGACGCCTATGCCCTTCATGGACAAGGCTAGTCGTGATCCAGCAAAAACATTATTGCCCGACGTTCGCGACGCGCCCGATCCAAATATTGGCCTGTATGGCAAGGATGGATCGGCCGGCACTGCGGCAAACGGTCCCATGGGTACGGGAACAACGCCGTTGCCCGGCGCGCCGGGCGGCGCCGCTCCCGGCTTGGCCCTTCCCGCCGGTCCCGACAACCTCGGTGATCTGATCGCCACGCTACAGTCGCCCGGGAAACCGGCCGGCAACGCGCCCGCTCCCGTGCCCCCAGGCACCGTACCGGGTACCGAGCCGCCCGCCGCAGCACCCAAGTCAGCCGCAGCGGCTTCGGCCAGCACCACGTATTACCTACAGGCCGGCGCCTATCGCTCGGCGAACGACGCCGAAGCCGTCAAGGCGCGCATATTGCTCATGGGCATGCCTGTCCAAGTGCAGAAGGCTCAGGTCAATGGCGGGATCATCAATCGTGTTCGCGTCGGCCCGTTCAAGGGCATAGACGAGTTGAACCGGTCGCGCGCGCGCCTGGGCGAAGAGAAGATCGAATCGTCCGTCATACGCCAGTGAACCTTTGCCCTCGCGGCCAGTCTTATACCTTTCGATACGTACCAGGAATCCACATGCTGCTAAAAAATCTGCTTCTACGTACCTTTGCCCTGGCCACATTGGCGTCGGGCATCATGTTTGCACCCATCAGCCACGCCCAGGGGACGAACCAGCAGTATGTCACGCTGGAAGTCGCCCAGCCATCCGACACCACGGGAAAGATCGAAGTCCTGGAGTTCTTTGCCTATACCTGCAGCCATTGCAACGAAATCGAGCCCTTGGTGGCCGAGTTCGCCAAGACGTTGCCCGAGAACGTAGTCTTGCGCCCCGTTCCTGTTGCCTTCAATGCCAGCATGGCCGACCTGCAGAAGCTTTATTATTCGCTCGAAAGCCTGGACCGCCTGGACCTGCACCCAGAGGTCTTCCATGCCTTGCATGACGAGAAAAAACGCATTTACGATGCCAAGGCCATTACCGACTGGGCCGTAAGCAAAGGCGTGGACAAGAAGGCTTTCGAAGATGTTTTCAATTCGTTCGGCATCAACTCCAAGGTCATGCGCGCCGACGAATTGGCCAAGACGTA
>CAZONP010000302.1:1313-2944 GCA_964581155.1 uncultured Candidimonas sp.
TTCCACGGCCAGCATGCCGTTCGACCCGGTGCAGTCCCGTTGCCACAACGCGTGACCCGCATCTTCCGGCCAAGCGGGATGATAAATGCGGGCCACTTCGGGAAGCGTGACCAGGAATCGGCAGATCTGCATGGCATTGTCCGCGCTTTGACGCATGCGTATCGGCAGCGTGCGTGCGCCGCGTATTGCAAGCCATGCATCGTCGGCGCTGATCGAATAACCCATGGCGTAATGCGTGTCATTGACGCGCTTGGCGAGTGCCGCGTCGTTCACCATGACTGCCCCAAGCATCAGGTCGGAATGACCGGCCACGTACTTGGTGCCAGCCACCACCGAAATATCGGCGCCCAGCTCAAGCGGACGATAGATGTAGCCGGACCCCCAGGTGTTGTCCACGATCAGGATCAAATCGTGCTCACGGGCGAATTCGGCCAGTGCCGGGATATCAAGCATTTCAAACAACAAAGAGCCGGGCGACTCCACATACAAAACCTTGGTGTCCAGGCGCAGTTGCGCTTCCAGATCGGCAGGCGTCGCGCGGCAATACGTGACCTCGATACCCATGCGGTTCAATACGGTCTTATCCAGGTGGCGCACCGGTCCGTAGGAACAATCGGCGACCAGGACGTGGTCGCCGCTATTCAAGACGCTGAAAAGGGCCAAGGTAATGGCACCCAGGCCGGACGACGCCAAAAAGGCGCGTTGCGCGCCTTCCAGCGCACAGAACACGTCCTCCAGCGCGGCATGCGTGTCCATTCCGCTGCGGCCATACGTCGCGCCGCGCTGCCCTTGCGCCTTCGCCGCCTGCGCGCGATCAAGCGCATCCAGGTTGGCGAACCGCACGGTGCTCGTGCGCATGGACGGCAAGGCAACGGGCGCCGCGCCGGTAATAGCGTCAAACGGCGCCATTCCCGTATGCTGAAGGGTGGTATCTAAATGTGCTGCGGGTTTTTTGGGCATAGTTTTGTAGGCGGAAACCGAATCGTGGATTGAGGCGCAGGTGCGATAATCAGGCTCGATGATAATTGATAACGACAATGCCGCGCCGCATTTGATTACGCACATCCTCTATACCGACCTTTCGTTCGGTTGCCGCCACCTTTGCCTATGCTAAATTTCGAAATCGCACTTTCCTTCTTTGGCATTGCCGTATTGCTGGCGTTGGCGCCTGGTCCTGACAATCTTTTCGTACTGATGCAGTCCGCGCTATGGGGCCGGCGTGCCGGCCTGTTCGTGACCCTGGGTTTGTGCACCGGCCTGATCGGCCACACGCTTGCGGTAACCGTCGGCCTGGCGGCACTGGTCGCGGCATCGGCTACCGCCTTCACGGTGCTGAAGCTGGTTGGCGCCGCCTACCTGGTATATCTGGCGTGGGGGGCGTTCCGGGCAAAGCCAAGCGTCGCCGGCATGGAAGCGGAGCCGCGCCAGGGAAATGGCCGGCTGTACCGGCGCGGCATCGTCATGAATCTTACGAACCCGAAGGTATCGCTATTCTTTCTTGCGTTCCTGCCGCAATTCACATCCGCAGCCAGGGGCTCAATAGCCTTGCAGACGCTGGCGCTGGGCGGCTTGTTCATGCTGGCGACGCTGTTGGTGTTCGGGGCCATTGCGTACTTTTCCGGGATGGTGGG
>CAZONP010000303.1:0-609 GCA_964581155.1 uncultured Candidimonas sp.
GGAACTCGCCAAGTCGCAGTCGCTGGCGCAGGCCGACTCGATCGATCCTGGCTGGTGGCGCCTGCTGGGATCACCGAAGCTGGATGCCTACATCGAGGCGGCCATGCAGGCAAGTCCAACGTTGGCTGCGGCGCAAGCCACGCTGCGTCAGGCGCAAGAAACATTTGAGGCCCAGAAAGGCACAACGTCCTACCCGCAGGTCCACGCGGTGGCCGGCACCCAACGCCAGCGGGCCAATCCTGCCCAGTCCGGTCAGGCGGGCGAGCCGCAGGCGTTTTCCTTGCACAGCGCGACCCTGGGTTTGAACTACGAGCTGGACGTGGCCGGGGGTAATCGCCGGCGCCTGGAGGCATTGGCGGCGCGCACCGAACATCGGCGCTTCCAGTTGCGCGACGCGCAAGTGGCCTTGGCCGCCAACATCGCCACGACGGCACTGAATCGCGCCAGGCTGGTTGGCCAGATCCATGCGTTGGACGAAATCGTCGAGGCACAGACGGAGCAACTGACTATTGCGCAGCAACGCTACCGTTATGGCCAGGCCTCGCACAACGACGTGCTTGCCCTACGCAGCGACCTGGAGCAGACGCGCGCCGCGATCCCAGCCCTGCG
>CAZONP010000303.1:619-2944 GCA_964581155.1 uncultured Candidimonas sp.
ATCACCTGCTTGCCGTGTTGGCCGGACGCGCGCCGGGTGCCATGGCCCCGCCGGCCTTCACCCTGCAAGATTTCGTCCTGCCTGCGGAATTGCCCGTCATTGTTCCATCCGAGCTGGTGCGGGCGCGTCCCGATATACAGGCGGCCGAAGCCCTTCTTATTGCGGCCAATGCCGACTACGGAGCCGCTCTATCCCGCCTGTACCCACAGGTCAATCTAAGCGCCAGCCTGGGCTGGCAAGCGCTCACGACGGGCGCGTTGTTTGGCGGAGGATCGTTGATCTGGGGGCTTGCCGGTCAACTGGCGCAACCGCTTTTTGCTCCGGGACTGCCGGCCCAGTCACGCGCCGCCCTTGCCGGCGTCGACGCGGCGGCTGCCAATTATCAGAGTGTCGTGCTAAACGGCCTGCGCGACGTTGCCGACGTGTTGCGTTCGCTGGAGAACAATGCGCAGCGTCTGGCCTCCCTGGATTCGGCCGACATGGCCGCACAGGAGTCATTGCAAGTGCTGCAGCGTCAATATGGTTTGGGCGCGGTCAGCTACCTGGAGGTGCTGACCGCATCCAGACAGGCACAAAATGTTCGATTCGAACTTATTGCCGGGCAAGCGCAACGCCTGTTGGATACGGTGGCCTTGTTCCGCGCGATGGGAGGAGGCAGGGTGCCCAATGAGCCTGCTACGGCGCGCGTCGGAGTATGATCGCGGGTCGTAATTAAGGGCGGTTGCCGAATCGTGTCATATTACCCGTGGACTTTACTAGGCCTGGCCGCTGTTGGTTCTCTGCTGCTGTACCGCCGGTCCAGGCGTTTGTTGCAACGCCTGACCCAGGCGCATGCGCGCTTGAACGTTATCTTGCGCAATGTGCCGGCTGGCGTCATTACTTTCGACCTTGACGGCAATATCCATTCCGCCAACCGTATGGCTGGCGTGCTGTTCGGCTACGAAGCCGACGAGATAATAGGCATGCATTGGGACCAGTTGCTGGGCCATGACGGCGACGCGCAAGCGCCACTGGGCATGGGCCTGCAAACACGCGTCGTCCGTCGCAAATGCGGCGAAGCGTTTCATATAGAAGTCGTTGCCAGCGAATTCCGTCAGGGCAGGCAGACCAAGCGTATTGCGATCGTGCGCGATATTACCGTTGCAAGAAACGCGGAACAGGCGTTGCGGCAAAGCGAAACTTCTCTGTCGAGTGCCCAGAGAATAGCGCATATTGGTAGTTGGGAGCGTGACATTGCAACCGGGACGCATTATTGGTCGGACGAGACGTATCGGATCTTCAACCAGGCTCCGGGTAACGCAGTCCCGCGTTACCGCGCGCTTCTGCAACTGGTGCATATAGAAGACCGGGCCAGGGTGGCGAATATCGTCGAGGGCGCAGTCAAACGTCTTGATCCGTACGATGTCACGTACCGGGTGGTATTCCCGGACGGCCAGCAAAAAATACTGAATTCACTCGGTCGCGTCGAATACGAAGCCGATGGCCGGCCCATACGCTTTCTGGGCACGGTCCAGGACATTACGGAGAAGCAGCAGGTCGAGGCATTGCTGCGCACACGCGATGCCGAGTTCCGGGCCTTGGTTGAAAACTCCCCCGACATGATCGCCAGGTTCGACGGCGATTTGCGGCTGGTGTATGTGAATCCGGTGGTCGAAACGGTGACCGGTATCCCGCCCGACAAGATCATAGGCAAAACTTTTGGCGAAACCCGTATCGCGCTGCATATCGCGGACTTATGGAACAGTTCCATGCGCAAGGTCATCGCGACGCAGGCGTCCGATACATTCGAGTTCTCGTTTGACATGCCGTTCGGCGAGCGTCACTACCAGGTCCGTCTCGTTCCCGAATTGCAACCCGGCAATAGTCACATTACCGTTCTGGCGATGGCGCGCGATATTTCAGTGATCAAGCATGGCGAAAGCTTGTTGCGGGAGCTCACGGCCCACCAGGAGGCGGTGCGCGAGGAAGAGCGCAAGAAGGTGGCGCGTGAAGTCCACGACGAACTTGGTCAGGCCCTGACGGCATTGCGTATGGATGTGTCCATGCTGCGCATCGGTTTCGGCAGCGACAACCCGCAGCTCGCCGAACGTATTCGCAACATGAAGGAAACCGTGGATCGGACCATTCAGATTGTGCGCAATGTGACCACTGCCTTGCGTCCGGCCGCGCTGGATCTTGGGCTGGTCGCCGCGCTGGAGTGGCTGGTCGACGACATGAACCGACGCACGAGCATAACAGCGGTGCTGCACACAAGTGAACCGGACATGGTGTTGCACGACAGCAGTGCCACCGCCTTGTTCCGCGTCGTCCAGGAATCGCTGACGA
>CAZONP010000304.1:0-1503 GCA_964581155.1 uncultured Candidimonas sp.
GCGTTAGAATAGCGAGTTAACCAAATTTTAGGGTCGCGTCTTTGCGGGCCTTATGCATGTAAAGATCGGAGATCATCATGGCAGACATCAAACGTACCCGTCGCAATACTCTTGAACGCCGTTGCCTGGGCAAGGCTTTCAAACGCCTGTTCATTAAGGCACCCAAGGGCGTGTTCAAAATGCTGGAAAAAGTCAAGCGCGCATAAGGCGCGACAGCCCAAGCTTATGTCAACATGTAAGTAAGGCAAGGAAACCGCAGATTCGCCATCTGCGGTTTTTTTTTGGCCTATGATCTGCTGCATTGGCAGGAATAAATCAAAAATATGACCATGTTGAGTTGGCGTCATCTATTCACGGTTGTCACTCCGACGTATAACCGGGCGCATACCCTGGAGAGGGTGTACCTGTCGTTGCGAGAGCAGTCTTTTCAGGACTTCGAGTGGGTAATCGTCGACGACGGATCCACCGACAACACCCGCGCCATCGTCATGGGTTGGCAGCAGGAAGCCAGCTTTCCCATTCATTATGTATGGCAAACCAACCAGCACAAGAAGACGGCATTCAATCGTGGTGTGAAGAAGGCCAAGGGCGAACTCATTGTTGCTCTGGATAGCGACGACAGCCTGGACACGAACGCGCTATATGCCATGGCGGGTGCCTGGCGGGAAATACCGGTTAAGGACAGGGCGCGCTTCGTCGCCATTACGGGCTTGTGCGCCCGGCCGGACGGTCATGTCGTGGGTGACATGTTTCCGCGCGACGTATTCGACGCCACCGCACTCGACATGACCTTCAAGTACCACATCAAGGGCGAAAAGTTCGGTTGTTTGCGCACGGATGTGCTCCTGTTGTTTCCCTTTCCGGAGGAAATAGCGGGTTTCGTGCCTGAAAGCCTCGTCTGGCGCGCCATAGCCCGGGCGGGTTACCTGACTCGTTTCGTCAATCAGGTATTCAGGGTCTATCACGACAGTGAGGATTCGCTATCCCATCAAGGCCGAGAGAGTCAGCAGCACGCGCTTGGGCTGTGGCTGCTGGCACGCGACACCGTCGTGGAGTGCTTGCCCTGGTTCCGCTATCAGCCTCAGGCCTTTCTGATGGCGGCTGCCCGATATACCCGGTTTTCCCTGCATCTGCGGCATGGCAACCAGCCGCTGCCACGCGGCCGCGCGCTTAAGGGCCTGGCGGCCCGCGCTTTGGTCGGGGTAATGTGGCCTGTCGGCGCCTTGCTTTATATGCGTGACCGCACCAAGGCCTGACGGTTAAGATGGCTTGCAGGCGTGCCGCTCAATGCAGCGTGTGGGGCGGCTGGTTATGCGGCGGTCCGAAGTCGCCGCCTTCGTCTGGGTCGTCGTCGAAGTCGTCTTCGCCCGTGTCGCCATCGTCGGTGTCGTCGTCGTCGTCGTCAGGCAGGGGTGCGTCGGTCATGGCGAAGGGGAGTATGTCGTGAAGATTGGCGGTCCAGGCAATTTCCTCGCCTTCGGTGTCGACCTTGATAAAACGGAC
>CAZONP010000304.1:1603-2934 GCA_964581155.1 uncultured Candidimonas sp.
CAGCCAGCCTACAATCGATGCTTTACCATCTTCTGATTTTCTGGCCATGGCTCAATACGTTTTCACAATGAACCGGGTGGGCAAGATCGTTCCGCCCAAGCGTCAAATCCTGCGCGACATTTCACTGTCTTTCTTTCCCGGCGCGAAAATCGGTGTGCTCGGGCTGAACGGCTCGGGCAAATCCACGTTGCTCAAGATCATGGCCGGCATCGACCGGGATATCGAAGGCGAAGCCATTCCCATGCCAGGCCTGAAGATCGGTTATCTGCCGCAGGAACCGATGCTGAATGCCGAGCATACGGTGCGCCAGTCCGTTGAAGAGGGGATGGGCGAGCTGTTCAGTGCGCGCAAGCGTCTGGAAGAAGTCTATGCGGCCTATTCCGAGCCGGACGCCGACTTCGATCAGCTGGCGACCGAACAGGCCGACCTTGAAGCCGTCATTTCGGCTGCCGCGTCGAGCGGCGCCGACGATATCGAACTCCAAATGGAAATCGCCGCCGATGCGCTGCGTTTGCCCCCGTGGGACGCCATTGTTGGAAATCTGTCGGGCGGAGAAAAGCGGCGCGTGGCCTTGTGCCGCTTGCTGTTGTCCAAGCCCGACATGCTGCTGCTCGACGAGCCTACCAACCACCTGGATGCGGAAAGCGTCGAATGGCTGGAGCTGTTCCTGCGCAAGTTCCCGGGCACGGTCGTGGCTGTCACCCATGATCGGTATTTCCTTGATAACGCCGCCGAATGGATACTGGAACTCGACCGCGGCCATGGCATTCCATGGAAAGGCAACTACACTTCCTGGCTGGAACAAAAGGACGACCGCCTGAAACAAGAGGACGCGTCCGAATCCGCTCGCCAGCGCACCATACGTAAAGAGTTGGAATGGGTGCGGCAGAATCCGAAAGGCAGGCAAGCGAAGGCCAAGGCGCGCCTGTCACGGTTCGAGGAATTGTCGTCGCATGAATACCAGAAGCGCAACGAGACGCAAGAAATTTTCATCCCGGTATCGGAACGCCTGGGTAACGACGTCATCGAATTCGAGAACGTCAGCAAGGCTTTTGGCGACCGTCTGCTGATCGACGACCTGAGCTTCAAGGTGCCGCCAGGGGCCATCGTCGGCATCATCGGCCCCAATGGGGCGGGTAAGTCCACGTTATTCCGCATGATCGCTGGCCAGGAGCAACCGGACTCCGGATCCGTCAAGATAGGCCAGACCGTCAAGGTTGCCTTCGTCGACCAGTCGCGCGAATCCTTGCCCGACGAGAAAACAGTATTCGATGCCATCTCGGATGGCGCCGATGTGCTTACTGTCGGCCGGTTCGAGATGGCGTCGCGCG
>CAZONP010000305.1:0-2924 GCA_964581155.1 uncultured Candidimonas sp.
CCCCCAGTTCACCGCTCTGCGCCTGTGCCTCGTACATGGTCAGCACGGAATGCACTGTGCTGCCCATTTGCACCAGTTGATCGCGCCGCGAACGCACCGTGGATATCTTGTCGGTCAGCAAGCCGCCCCATCGGGCTTCGCTATCCTGTACGAGCAGATTGAGCACGTTGCGCACCGCGACTTTCTGGCTGGCCACAACCGTGCGAGTGACGTCGCGCTGCGTTACCAGCATGACCGCGACCGCGCCAAGGAAAAGCGTGAGCCCGACCAGGAGGAAGATTTTGCTGCGCAGCGACGTTAACCGCATATTGGGATGCTCGCGAGGCGGAGAGAATGGCATGCCCGTGCGGGCACAATCGAATTTTGAAGCCAATTGTAAATTACTATTCGAAACATGAAAGAAAATGCAATCTCGGCGGTGCACTCGCCACGCAAGCCGGTGCGCAGTGTCTTGCTGGCGTGCATGCTGGTGCTGCTTGTGGCGCAGGCGCTGGTTGGATCGCTCAGCTTGTCCGCCCTAAGCCGGCTGGTCGACGACAACACGACCGAACGGGTACAGCTCGTGGCCAGCCAAACCGCCGGCCAAATTCAGAATGGCCTGCAACTCGGCAAGCCCTTGGCGCAGTACTTCCGGCTGAAACAGCATTTGCAGACCCTGCAGGAGCGCGTGCCTGACATGTCGCAAGCCAGCGTAGTGCTGGCCGATGGGCGGGTATTGGCGCAAATCGGAGGGTCGTCGCCAGGGGGCATCCGGATTGTTCTGCCGCTGGGCAAGGCCGATGCCGCGCCTGAAGGCAGCCTGATCGTCCGGGTCGAGCCCCACACGCTTACTGAAGAGGGCCTCCTGGCCGAGAACGTCAAAGTCCTGGCGCTCACCACCCTGGGGGCGGCGCTGCTGCTCTTCATTGTTTTTCGCTTCGTACTTCCCGTGCATGCGCTGGCGGCGGCCGGCAAAGCCAGGCTGGCCTGGCCGTTGCTGGTCTTGCTGCTGGCCCAAGGGGTATATGCTGCCCACACCATTACCAGTTTCCGTGACGCGTGGATCGGCGTCACCCGGGACAACGCTCAGGTCGTGGGCGCCAGCCTGCAGAGTGATTTGAATCGCGTGCTTGCGTACGGCATTGCGCTCGACAAACTTGTGGGCGTGGAGCGTCCCATGGCGCGTCTGGCGGCGTCATTCCCCGTACTGAGTGAGCTGCGCATCGTCGATGCCGCCGGCACCCACGTGTATCGCGCCGACGCACATGGTGGCCTGGATCGCCACGAGGCATCGACACTTGCGGTAAGCGACGATGAAGTGGTCAGTTTTCCCCTGCGGACCGAGAATGGTGGCCAATCCGTGGGCCAGTTGCAGTTGTTGTTGGACAGTCGCCTTATCCAGGCCGGTGTTCGCGCCCGCATCATGGACGCAGCGACCGTGGCGGTCGTTGCCCTGGTCGCCGCCATTGAACTCTTGCTGCTGCTTACCGTATTGATGGACCGTGCGTTTGCCATACGACGGCCACGTCCCGCGCGCACGGCAGCAGAATCGGATCATCTGTCTTCGGGCGGAGTAGACGCTGGGTCGGCCCAGGGCCCCGAAGCGCCGTGGCTGGACGATCCCTCGGCAATCGGCCAGGTCGTGCGCCCCGTCATGTTCGGTTTTCTTTTCGCCATGGCCATGCCCATGAGCTTCCTGCCCATTTATGCGCGTGGGCTATTGCCCGAAGGCGGTGGGCACGGCGCCGAGTTCCTGATGGCATTGCCCATCGCGGCCGAGATGGGCTGCGGTTTGCTTACGGCCTTGCTGGCCGGCAGGCTTACCGACAAACAAGGTTGGCACATGCCTGTGCTGGGTGGACTGGGCGTTGCCATGCTGGGCAGCCTGGCATGCGCCTTCACGGCCACGTTGGCCGAACTGACTTTGGCGCGAGGCCTGGTGGGCCTGGGCTACGGGCTGACATGGATGGGCCTGCAAGGCTTTATCGTCACCCGCAGTCCGGCCGCCTACCGCGGACGCAACATGGCAATCATCATTGCCGGCTTGTTCGCGGGTCATTTATCGGGTGCGGCGGTGGGCGCGATGCTGATGCAGCAAGCCGGGTCGGACGCCGTGTTCATTACCGGCGCGGTGCTGCTGGTGTTGCCTGCCATCGGGGTGTTCACATTGATGTGGCCGTATCGGGGCAGGCACGCAGCGCAAGCCACTGGCGTACATACCGCCGAGCCTACCGCCGAGCCGCAAGCCGTTGCAACTCGACCGAGCGCCGGGCGCAGCTGGGCGTCCTTGCACCAGCTGTTGTTCAGCCGCGACTTCGGTCTGCTGCTGGCCGGGTGCGTGGTTCCGTTCTCTATTGCACAGGTGGGCTTGCTGAGTTATGCATTGCCGTTATACCTGGAAGCTTACGGCACCACTGCCGCCAGTGTCGGGCGCATTCTGATGCTGTATGGTTTGTGCGTCATCTACATAGGGCCATACATGGGTCGGCTGGCCGATCACAGCATGCGCAAGAAGCAGTGGATTGCCGCGGGCGGCATGGTGGGCAGCGCCGGCCTACTGTCCATGTACTTCGCCAGCGGCGTTGCCGCAGCTACCGTGGCGGTCTTGTTGCTGGCCATTGCCAGTTGCCTCGTGGGCGGCGCCCAGACGGCGTATATGCTGGGCATGGACCGGGTCCAGCGCTATGGCGCCGGCGGCTCCACCAGCGTGATGCGAGCCGCCGACAAGTTCGGGCAGATGCTGGGGCCGTTGCTGGTTGGCGGCCTGTTTGCAAGCATGGGCATTTCGGGCGGCCTGGCGGTGACGGGTGGCCTGTATCTTGCGGCAACGATCATGTTTCTGGCATTTGCGCCTGCCGCGACGGGTCCCCGCCGGACGGTTCCCCGCCATTAACTCAGGCGCGGCACCCTGGCCGTGACGGCCGTAAGCAATTGGGCCGCAATCG
>CAZONP010000306.1:0-2912 GCA_964581155.1 uncultured Candidimonas sp.
GGTGGATAATAACGTTGCCGAGCGTGCCCTAAGAGCAGTCGGAGTAGGAAGGAAAGAATCGCATCGACGAATTGCTGCCCTGGAACGTGCGGCTGTAAATCGTCACGCTCCCGTGACCGCGGTCAAGACGGTACAGACCGGGCCGTTACCCTTAGTCAAGGTCTCTATCAAGAAAAAGGAAAATTTGCATGTGTACTCGAGTAGTTTGGGCCAACGCGAATGGTGCCGTAATCGTAGGTCGCAACATGGACTACCATCGCGACCTCGGCACTAATCTATGGAAGCTGCCGCGAGGCATCAAGCGCGACGACGGCGTAAACGGTACGCTGAGCTGGACTGCACGCTACGGCAGCGCGGCCATCACAGCCATGGACATGATGACCGTCGATGGCCTCAACGAGGCGGGTTTATCAGGCCATATTCTGTGGCTGGCCGAATCGGTGTACGGTGAGTATGACCCTTCTCGCCCCGCTCTCAGCCAGGCCGTCTGGCTGCAGTACTTTCTTGACAACTACGCCAGCGTGGCCGAAGCCGTTGCCTGGGTAAGAGAAAACCGCAGCCAGGTTTTTCAGCTCATCGACCCCGCCAGCGGAGAGGTGCCGGCCATTCACCTGGCCCTCGACGACGCCAGCGGCGACTCTGCGATTTTCGAATACATCAATGGGGAAGTCGCCATCCACCATTCACCTGAATACCAGGTAATGACCAACTCGCCCCCCTACGATCAGCAGCTCGAAATGCTGAAGCAGGTGCAGGGTTTTGGCGGCGACAAGGCCTTGCCGGGCAGCACCCTGGCTTCCGACCGCTTCGCCCGGGCTGCTTATTACGTAAACCGTTTGGCCCAGCCAAAATCACAGCTGGAAGCCATTGCCTCGATGTTCAGCGTGATGCGCAACGTGGCGCAACCTTTCCGGGTGCCCGATCCCGGCAAACCGGATGCTTCGCAAACCATCTGGCAATCCGTGGCCGACCTCACCAGACGCCGTCTGGTATTCGAGTCCACCACCCGCCCCAATGTCATCTGGGTTGATCTGGACCGTCTGGATTTTTCTGAAGGCTCGGGCGAAAGCAAGATCGATCTTGGCAGCCAACTGGCCATCGAAGGCGGCCTGGCGGGCAATGTCAGCGACAAGTTCACCGCCACCAACGAGCTGAAATTCCTGAATCTGGCCATGCTCAAGCAGGCCAGGGCAGCTGCTGCCGCAAAAGCGGGAACTTGAGATCAGGCCCTGGGCTGGACGATACCCAATTGTGCTTCGTCCGCCCAGGGAAAAGCGCTGAAATCTCTGTTCAGCTAGAAGCTCTCTGGCCTTGCCCTTCTCGAACCAATGGCGGACTTGCTTTACCATCGCGTCTGGAACGCATTTCATGGACACAGCGGCTAGACGATGGGGAAAACACTAACTGCAGACCATGTGCTGTATCTGGACTTTGACGGCGTGCTGCACGATGGCGAGGTCTATGTCCGTCGAGGAGTGGGGCCCTGTGTCGCTACACCGGGCAGAGTGCTGTTTGAGTGGATGCCGATTCTGGAAGAGTTGCTCGCCCCTCACCCCGACGTTGCTGTCGTTCTCTCAACCTCGTGGGTACGGGTTTATTCCTTTGCGGCATAGGGGGCAGTTCTTCTGAACTGCACCCCTGCCACACCACCCGGCATGCGGGTCCGCACCGGGCGGTTCGAGAGGTTGAGGTCAGGAGAGTCGCGGCAGACCCAGTGCATCGAAGTAGGCCACCGTGAGAACGCCGTTCAACGATTTCGCACTGTTACGCCACCATCGGCGCGAGTTGGCGGCAACCTTCTGGGCTAGCCAAGTGGCGGCGCCCATCGCTCGCAGTTCACGGAATATGGTAGCGCCGCGTCCCCATTGCTTAGGCTGGATGGCCCGTAGCCGGTGCCGTATCCATTCGTCCAGCGTTCGCCAGAGGGTTTTGGATTGCGACAGTCGGAAGTAAGCCTTCCACCCTAGCAGATAGACACGCACGCGATCCACCACCTCTCGCATGCTGCGGCCTCCCGAGCGGCGTGTCAGTTCCCTAACCCGTTGTTTGAACGTGGCCAGAGCCTTGTTCGCCACCAGGCGCTTGACCTCCCCTTTCGGGGTACTCCAGAAGCTGTAGCCCAGGAACTTTCGGTCAGCAAAGACGCTGGCGACTGCACTTTTAGTCTCGTTGACCTTCAGGCGCAGCCGAGCGTAGAGCCGCCGCAGCAGACACATCACCCGTTCACCAGCCCGACGACTGCGAGCGTATACGTTGCGGTCATCAGCATAACGAAGGAAGCAGTGAACCGGCTTTGGCCTGCTGCCTGTCGGCTGAAGCGCTAGTCACCCTTTTCCACATACAGCGTCTGCGTCGGGTACGCAAAATCCGCCCCGTGCTTCTGCACAATGTCGATGAGCTGCAGATACACATCCTGCTGAATACCCAGCCACTCGGCCCATTTCGTAGTCTTGGTAAAGCAGTACACCATGACGTTCAGCGACGACTCCGCGAACGCGTCAAAGTACACAAGAATGGTCTGGTTGGTATCAATACCCGGGTGCTGGCGCAGCAGTTGGTCAATATCTTGAACGATGGCCCGCACCTTTCCTGCGTCCTCGTAGCGCAGGCCAATTTGAGTGCTGATACGGCGGTTGGTCATGCGGCCCGGATTTTCCACGCTAATCGAAGAAAACAGCGAATTCGGCACGTACAACGGCCTGTTGTCAAAGGTCATTAACTTGGTAAGCCGCCAGCCAATTTCCACCACCGTGCCTTCAATCTCACGGTCAGGCGAGGAAATCCAGTCACCGATGTTGAACTGGCGGTCGAAGTACAGCATGGTGCCGGAAAAGACGTTGCTCAGAATGTCCTTGCAGGCCATGCCGATTGCAATGCCGCCAATGCCGCCAAAGGCAAGCAGTCCGGACATG
>CAZONP010000307.1:0-2909 GCA_964581155.1 uncultured Candidimonas sp.
GTCTATGCCCAATGCCACCAGCGATTCGATGTACAAGTCGAGGATATTTGGGGGGGCGGGCTTTAGCACGACCTGGTACTGATAATAGTGCTGCAACCGGTTTGGGTTCTCGCCATAGCGACCGTCTTTGGGACGCCGCGAAGGCTGCACGTAGGCCGCCCGCCATGGTTCCGGGCCGATGGAACGCAGGAAGGTTGCGGTGTGCGAGGTACCGGCGCCGACCTCCATGTCGTAGGGCTGCAAGAGCGCGCATCCCTGCTTATCCCAGTAGTGCTGGAGCGTTAATATAATTTGCTGAAAAGTGAGCATAAGCGAAGGTCAGTAGGTCCAGAAGCCGCAAAAGTTTTCAATTTTAACTGGTTCCACGATAAGGTCGCAGGGTCGTGGCGCGGGCGGCTGGGTATTTGGTCGTATGATTATGCGTTATCGAGCATTGTTAACAAGCGCATAGCGCTGCAGCCTTTGGGGATAGTCCTATGTCAGACCTGGTAAAAGTGGAAGTAGTCGATCGCATACTGATCATTACAGTTAATCGCCCCGAGGCGCGCAATGCGGTCAATTACGAAACCGCCCATGAACTTGCCAAGGCATTCGACCATCTCGATGCCAACGATGACGTCGTAATTGGCATCCTGACGGGCGCCGGTAATACGTTTTCGTCGGGCATGGATTTGAAGGCGTTCGCGCTCAACGGCCAGCGCCCGCTTGTCGAGGGACGCGGCTTCGCGGGCCTTTGCGAAAAACCGCCGCGCAAGCCCATGATCGCTGCGGTCGAAGGTTATGCGTTGGCCGGCGGCTGTGAAATGGCGTTGGCCTGCGACCTGATCGTAGCGGCGAATAATGCCAACTTTGGACTGCCGGAAGTCAAGCGCGGCATCGTGGCCGGGTCCGGCGGCATGGTTCGCCTTCCCAGCCGCATTCCCTACCATATCGCCATGGAAGCGGTCCTTACCGGCGAAATGCTGCCTGCGGCACGCGCGCACCATTATGGGCTGGTAAACCGCCTTGTGGAGCCCGGCCAGGCGCTGGAAGGCGCGTTGGCGCTTGCCCGCGTAATTGCCGAGAATGGCCCGCTGGCAGTGCAGACGGCAAAGAAAATCGTTACCGAGTCGCGCGATTGGCGCCAAGCCGACATGTTCGACCTGCAGCGGCCACGTGTCGCTCACATTTTTACGTCGGCCGACGCCAAGGAAGGCGCAACCGCCTTCGCCGAGAAACGCAAACCCGTATGGAGCGGCAAGTAAGCACATGACCACCATTATTAAAGAAGACGACCTCGTTCAATCCATCGCCGATGCCGTGCAGTTCATCAGCTATTATCATCCGGCCGATTTCATCCAGCATCTGGCTCGCGCCTACGAGCGCGAGGAAAGCCCGGCCGCTAAAGATGCCATTGCCCAAATCCTGACCAACTCGCGCATGTGCGCCGAGGGCCACCGACCCATCTGCCAGGACACCGGCGTCGTCAACGTCTTCCTCAAAATCGGCATGGACGTGCGCTTCGATACGAAGCTCAGCATGCAGGAGCTTTGCGACCAGGGCGTGCGCCAGGGTTACCTGAATCCAGACAACCCTTTGCGCGCCTCCATTCTTACCGACCCCTTGTTCACGCGCAAGAATACACGCGACAACACGCCCTGTATCGTGGGTGTGGAACTCGTGGCGGGCGACAAAGTCGAAGTCCAGGTTGCCGCCAAGGGCGGCGGCTCGGAAAACAAGGCCAAGTTCGCCATGCTCAACCCCAGCGATTCATTGATCGACTGGGTGCTCAAGACTGTGCCACTGATGGGCGCGGGCTGGTGCCCGCCTGGCATGTTGGGTATAGGGGTGGGCGGCACGGCCGAAAAGGCTATGTTGATGGCCAAGCAGTCGCTTATGGAAGACATTGACATGTACGAGCTGCTTGCGCGCGGCCCGCAAAACAAGCTGGAAGAATTGCGCATCGAGCTTTACCAGAAAGTGAATGCGCTGGGCATAGGTGCGCAAGGCCTGGGCGGCCTGACTACAGTGCTTGACGTAAAGATCCACACCTTCCCGACCCATGCCGCATCCAAGCCGGTGGCCATGATCCCCAATTGCGCCGCAACGCGCCACGTGCATTTCCATCTCGACGGTTCCGGCCCCGCCGAACTGACGCCTCCCGCCCTGTCGAACTGGCCCGATGTGCACTGGGCGCCCGACTACAACAAGTCGTTGCAGGTTGACCTGAACACGCTGACCAAGGCGCAGGTGGCCAGCTGGAAGCCCGGCCAGACACTACTGTTGTCGGGCAAGATGCTTACGGGCCGCGATGCGGCTCACAAGCGCATCCAGGACATGCTCGCGCGCGGCGAGAAATTGCCGGTCGACTTCACCAATCGTGTCATCTATTACGTTGGGCCGGTTGATCCGGTGCGCGACGAAGTCGTGGGGCCCGCCGGCCCAACCACCGCCACCCGCATGGACAGCTTTACTGACATGATGCTGGAAAAAACCGGCCTAATCTCCATGATAGGCAAAGCCGAGCGTGGCCCGGTGGCCATCGAGTCCATCCGCAAGCACGGTTCGGCATACCTCATGGCGGTGGGCGGTTCAGCCTACCTGGTATCGAAGGCCATCCGGGGCGCCAAGGTTGTGGGGTTCGAAGACCTGGGCATGGAAGCCATCTACGAGTTCGACGTGAAGGACATGCCGGTCACGGTGGCCGTTGATTCGCAGGGCACGTCGGTGCACACTACGGGACCGTCCGAATGGCGTGCGCGGATTGCCGAAATCCCCTTGATGCCCGTGTCCTAGAATACCGGTTTCCTTTCCAAGAACAGGGTCTTATTGAAAAGCGAATTCAAAAGCACGGCGTAAGCAGGCATCCTATAGCCTGCTTTTACACTTCATAATCGACGCTGGAATACTGCATGACAACGCAAGACCTT
>CAZONP010000308.1:0-2880 GCA_964581155.1 uncultured Candidimonas sp.
CGCCATGCCTTTTGACAAGCTCGCCATGTTCACCCAGCAGCTTTATCCGTTCGTCCCGGCGCGCTTCCGAGTAGAAGTCGGGGTCGGCAATCAGCGCGTCCAGAGCCGCAAGGCGCTGGCCGGCCTTTTCCATTTCGGTCTCGACCTTTTTCAACTGGCTCTCCAGTGGCTTGCGCAGTGTGCCCAAACGCTGCCGCTCCTCGGCTTCGTGCCGACGTTGCGCCTTGCGATCGACTCCTATTGTTTCGGGTTGCCCAACGGCTGGCCCGTTTCGCGCTTCGGCCCGCAAGGTGGCGCTGCGCGCGGTCAGCCAGTCGCGATAGTCTTCCAGGTCGCCATCGAATTCATGGACCTGACCGTCCGCGACAATCCAGAAGCTGTCGACGGTGGTGCGCAGCAAATGCCTATCGTGCGACACAAGCAGAACGCTTCCGGCGAATTCCGCCAGGGCTGTGGCCAACGCTTCACGGGTGTCGACGTCCAAGTGATTGCTGGGCTCGTCCAGAAGCAAAAGGTTGGGCTTTTGCCAAACAATCAGCGATAGCGCCAGGCGGGCTTTCTCGCCGCCGGACATGGGGGCGACCTTGCTGTTGACCGTATCGCCGCCGAAGCCGAATCCACCCAAATAATTACGTAGTTCCTGCTCGCGCGTAGTGGGTGCGATCCGCATTAAATGTTGCAGCGGTGTGGACTCCAGATCCAGCATATCGAGTTGATGCTGCGCAAAGTAACCGATCTCCAGGCCCTTGGAGGCGCGGCGTTCGCCCGCCAGTGTTGGCAGCTCTTCGGCCAGGGTCTTGATGAGCGTGCTTTTGCCCGCGCCGTTGACACCCAGGACGCCAATACGGTCGCCGCCTCTTACCATCAACTGGACATCGCGCAGTATGGTCTTGCTGGTGCCGTCCGTGTTCTTATACCCCGTCGAAATCTTATCCAGAACGAGTAAAGGGTCAGGCATGCTGTCGGGCGTGGGAATGCGAATGTCGATACCGGATTCAGCTTGGAGCGGCGCCAATACTTCCATGCGCGCCAACGCCTTGACCCGGCTTTGCGCTTGCTTGGCTTTGGTGGCCTTGGCTTTGAACCTGTCTATGAAGCCCTGCAGCCGGGCGGCTTCGCGCGTCTGGCGGTCCCACGCCAAATGGCTTTGCCGCATGCGCTCGGCACGCTGGGTAAGAAAGTCTTCGTAGCCGCCGCGATAACGCACCAGTTTGCCCTGGTCGAAGTGCAGTATTGTCTTGGCAACGGCATCCAGGAACTCCGTGTCATGCGATATCAGTAAAACGGTGCCCTCGTACGAACCCAGCCAGCGCTCCAGCCACAACATGGCGTCCAGGTCCAAGTGGTTGGTGGGTTCGTCGAGCAGCAGCAGTTCGGACGGCGCCATCAGGGCGCGGGCAAGCGCCAGGCGCATTTGCCACCCGCCGGAAAAGCTATTGACCGGCTCCAGCCATTGATTCGGCGCAAAACCAAGGCCTGCCAGCAACTGTTCGGCGCGCGATGGCGCGCTCCATGCGTCCGCCTCGATTAGCGCGGACTCCAGTTCGGCGATTCGTTGTCCATTGCTGTCGGGAGTATTTGCGCGTTCGTGTTGTATGGCGCGCAGATGGCTGTCGCCATCCATGACGAACTCGCGCGCAGCGAGTTCGTTGTGGCTGATCTCTTGTTCGACGCTTGCAATACGCCACCCGGTGGGCATGAAAAGCGAGCCGGCATCCAGATCCAGGCGGCCTTGCAGCAGAGCGAAGAGGGTGGATTTACCCGCGCCATTCTTGCCAACGATTCCGACGCGCTCGCCTGGATTGACGACGAAATCAGTGCTGTCGAGCAAGACCTTGGCGCCTCGACGAAGTGTTAAACCGGTAGCGCGTATCACGTGGCTAGTTGTTCCCGCGTCAGAAGAAGGATTTGGTCCTCGGCGTTTTCAGTGCTTAGCCATATTGGATCCAGGTCGGGAAACGCGGCAATGAAATTGTCGTATTCATTGCCTATTTCAAGCACCAGTATCCCGTCGGGCGCCAGGAACTGCGGCGCCGAGCGCAACAGTCGGCGCACGAGGTCCATGCCGTCTTCCCCGCCCGCCAGTGCCATGGTCGGCTCGTGCCGATACTCCGGAGGCAAGGCTTCCATGGAATGCGAGTTCACGTAGGGTGGATTGCAGATAATAAGTTGGTATTCGCACTGCGGCAGCTGATCGAACAAGTCGCTGCGATGGGTGGTGATGCGGCCGTCCAGGCCTGACTGCTCTATATTCTGATCGGCGATTTCCAGCGCATGTTCGGACAAATCCACGGCGTCGACTTGCGCGTTTTCAAACGCCAGCGCGGCCAGCACGGCCAGACATCCCGAACCAGTGCACAGGTCCAGGACGAATTCGACGTCGGCCGGTTCGGCGATCCAGGGGCTGAGTCTGTCGGACAACAATTCCGAAATAGGCGAGCGCGGCACAATGACGCGTTGGTCGACGATGAACCGGTGGCCCTGCAGCCACGCTTCGCCGGTCAAATACGCCACCGGCACCCGTTCGGTCTGGCGCCGTTCGACCAGCTTCAGAAAGCGTTCACGTTCCTCCGGCAGGACCCGGGCATCCAGAAAGGGTTCAAGCGTGTCCAATGGCAGATGCAGTGTATGCAGCAGCAGGTAGACGGCTTCGTCCCACGCGTTGTCGCTGCCATGTCCGAACGCCAACTGCGAGGCGTTGAATTGGCTTACGGTGTAACGCAGTAAATCGCGCAGGGTAAACAGCTCATGGTAAGCGGTGGGATACATGCGGCCTCCGTGTCAGGCATGATCGAGCAGAAGATGCTCGAGGGTGCGGCGATAAATATTCTTCAACGGCTCGAGCGTATCCAGCCGGACATGTTCGTTGACTTGATGAAT